>NZ_MJXL01000071.1:0-57521 GCF_001762785.1 Campylobacter sp. BCW_6463 | reverse complement strand
ATTTATCATTGTATCATCATCTTTTTTTGTAATACTTCTTAAAGTATTTTCAAATCGTGAAGGGCTATGTCTTTTTAAATTATAATTTCCTTCAGGTATTCTTAAATCTTTACCACTTTCTAAACCCTCTTTATCTTCCTCTAAAGAAAAACATTCAAAAAGAATTTCTTCTTCATCACTTAAAACCTTAAATTTACCAATAACACAAGTTTTACCTATGTATCTTCTATTAATTGTTATTTTCATTTTTTCTCCTTTTTTAATTTAAAGTTATCTCACTTCCATCTCTAATATTTAAAGTATAATCTCTTGCTATTGCATCGCTATAATATGAATTTGTAAAATTTAAGCTAAATAAAGGTTTTCCTATAGAAGAAGCATAGGCTTCAATATTTAAATAACTTGAAAAATTTTGAGAATAACCTGTTGGTCTTGCAGCAATACCGATGATATTTTTTGGTAAAGGTTTATCAAAATCTAAAATATATTCATAAGGTGTTGAAACCGCTAAGTTTGTTCCACAAATATAACCACCCGTAATTAAATCGTAATCGCCATAGTCAGCATTGATTGTAGAACTTATTCTTACTTCATATTCTTTTCCATCTATATCATATAAGCCTGTGGCTGATTTATTTTCTTTGTCTATTTGAATATTTTTAGCATAAATAGCAGTTTTATCTTCCTTTATTAATCTAACATCACTTAAGCAAACAGATCCACCACGATAGGCTGTTTGTACTGTTAATCTAAGTCTATTTACTTCTGGTTCTTTGCTAAGCTCTACTTTAATCCACGAGGTAAAATCACTTACATAAATATCGTTTGGAGTTTTTGAATTGTCTATCCAAATAAATCCTTTTTTATAACCATTATTTGTTTGTGTTTGTTCTGGTGGAGGTGTGTTTGTGATATTGCAAAGCAAAGCATTTTTTTCTAAAGCATTTGAAACAATACTTAAAGTGTTATTTATGGTATTTCCTACTTGATGAAAACTTTCTTCAAGCAAGGGTTTAGAAACTTCTTCTAAGGTTTGCCTTAATTTTTCATCGCTAATTTTATCACCATCTTCGCCTTTATCACCTTTTAAACTTGCTAAAAATTCATCTTGACTTTTTCCCGTGTTTTCTTCATTTTCAAGCCAAAGTTCATAAGCACTTTTACCATCAGCTCCTTTAGCTCCATCTTGCCCTTTTAAATTTTCAAGCTGTTCTTCTGTAAAATCTTCATAAGTAAAAGGATCTCCTTTATCACCTTTTAAACTTTCTTGATTTTCTAAAACAACTTTTAATACAACTTCTTTTAAACTCTCTTCATTGATATTTGCATTGATGTCAAGCTCTTCTAGCAAGGCTTCTAGTTTTTCTTTTAATTCACTTTGTTTTATAAAGTTAAAACTTGTTAAAACTTCATTTATAGCATTTTTAATACTTTCATCGCTTGGTTTTACTCCATTTTTAAAAAGTTCTTTTAAAATTTCTAAAGCTTCACTAAAATCTTTATTGATTTCTTCTGTTTTTATGGCAATTTCTCTTAAATCCACGCTCATCTTATCCCCTTTATTAAACATTTGATTTCATGAAATAAATTACAAGAGCAATAAAAAACAAAAATCTTAAATTTATTTATTTCTAAAGCTTGCATTGCTTCTTTTAAAACAAGATCAGCAAGTTTGTAATCTTTTCTTGATTTTGCTTTTTCACATAAAAAATCATGCACTACACAAGCACTAAAATACTCACTTTTAAAAGGTGGAAACAAAGACCAAAAAAGGCGTGGAATACTCGCTCCATCAGTTTTAAAGCCTTGTGGTACAACTCCTTTGTAATTTGGTAAAATAAACTCATAATCTTGTATCACTTCAAATCTATCTTTATCATAAGGTTTTACACAAACCCTTTTTAATTCTGTTTTAGTCATTGTTTTCCTTTTTTTTAAAAATACTTCTTAATTCATCATTTCTTATTTGAGTAAGCTTAACAAGTCTTTCATCCATTCTCATAAGATCTGTTTCTATAGCTTCTAGCTTGTCATTGGTTTTTGAGCAATGTGTTTCTATAAATTTAACCAAACTATCGCTACTTGCTCTGGATACTGCAATTTGTTCTCTAATAAGAACATTAGTATTTTTGGTTTCACTTATAAGTTCTTTTGTTCTTTCTCCAGCTTCTTTATGTAAAGTTTTATATAAATGCCATGCAATCCCAGCTAAGACAAAAACCATCAATCCTAATAATGCAGATCCACTTAAAGAACCGAGTATAGCACCTTCTTTTATTATATTTTCAGTACTCATTTTTCACTCTCCCATGCAATTAAATCAAGCTCTTCTTTGCTTTGTGCATTTCTAGCTTTTTCTTTTAAAGCACTTGCTTTAAAAATAGTTTCTTGTACGAAATAAGCCATGCTACTTGCAAAGAGTTTAAACTCATCTACGCTAAATCTTGTAGTTGAATTATCAAGCGCAATCCAATCAATATAAGGAATTAAATTAGGATTAACAAGAGCATTGGTTACTGCTCCATTAATTCTTAACTGATCTTCATTAGAACTTTGATAGATTTTACCTTTAAAAGAAAATCCACCATTTAGAATATTTTCTTTTTTTGTATTAATCTCGTTGATTTTTAACTCTTTTGCCTCGTTTAAAAGCTCTTCTTCGCTTTTAGGAGGACTTGTTAAAGCATTAAGCTCTTCTTCGCTAATAGGCGTTAAACCTGTTTTAATTTGCTCATCGCTCACTTCATCCTCATAAGCATAAATTTGATTATTATCGTTTTTGTCTATAAAATATTTCATATATGGCTCCTATTAAGATTTAAAAGACGTGCTTCTACCAACACATTTGTTGGGTTAGCTAAAGTAAAAATTGAGTAAATATCATTAGGTTTTAATATTAATGTAATTTGAGAATTTGGTCTAAGTGTAGTAATTTTTTTATTGTTTACAATCACATCTACATCTGCTTCCACCCTCAATAGTATAGTATGTATAGTAACAGGAATTGTAAGCCCTGTTGTATTTGTATAATTGACTCTGCTTCTCATATCATGAGCCTTAGTTAAAGGATCTCCATCAAGATAAACACCAAAACCTATCAATGCTAAAAGTTCTGCATTTTTCAAAGAAAGCCCACTACCATCGAGCAAAGACACTTGTTCTTTTAAAGTCGCTAAATTTACAAGTTCATTATCTTTTGTAGCTTTTGTCGAGCTTGTAGGTAGTTTGGTAAAGTCTTTAGCTCCTGTAATGGTTTGATTAGTAGCTAAAGTAATATATTTAGCTATTTCTTGATTAAAATCATTTTTTAAAAGGTAATTTTTAATTTCATTTCTAACATCTAATTGTTTAACTATATTATCTAAAAAACCACGATTGACTAAAAGATGGTTTTTTGTCAAATTTTCAAGTTCGTTTTGTTTTTGCACAAGTTCGTTTTGTTTTTGTTCTTTTAGCTCTTCTAATTGCGTTGCGTCTTCTTCTTGTTCTTGCTTTTGTGAAATTTGTTCTTTTAAATCTTTAATATCAGCATTAAGTTTATCAATTTCTTTAGTAGCATTTATAATACTTTCTTTTCTTTGATTATTTTGAGAAATGGTATAATCAATTAATTCCATTATGAAATCTAATTTATAAGAAATATTATTCATATCATTAAACCAAATAAAAGCATCAAGCCCTAGATCAGACTTTAAAATCCAAGCTGTATCGTTAGTCACTCTTGCATAGATTAAATACTCATTTCCTTTTTTCCAAATTTCGCCAAGTTTTGCCTCACTTGGTTCTTCTTCGCTTTCATAAGTAGGTGTATATTCGCTTGGGTTTTCAGGGCTAGTCCAAGAATTGCCACTTGTGGTTTTAATATAAACAAAATATTCATCCCCTTTTTTCCAAATATCGCCAAGCGTTGCATTTTGTGGAGCTTCTTCTTGATTAAATGCAGGTTCTAAATTCTCAGGCAAGGATGGGTTTATCCAAGCTTCATTCTTTAACACTTTTTCACAAAGATAAAATTCGCCTACTTGTAAATTAACATCATCCATAGGCTTAAACCAAATATCATTAATTTTTCTTTCTTTAGGTCTTTCTTTTTGTAAGAAAGTGATTTGTGGATTTTTAATAAATTTAAAGATTTTAGCCTCATCAGTTTTAAACCAAGTTTCATTCACATTGGGCATTGTAGGTTCTTCATCACTTACATAATCAAAAGGATAAACCACTTTTTTATAAAGTTCTTTTAGCATATTAAGTTTTTCATCGCTTAAGTTTTCATAGTTTTGTAAAGCTTCTTTTACTTTTTCATCAAAAGCATTTAAATTTTCTAAAATGTGCTCATCAATCCTATCTTTTGAAGCATAAAGCCACTCTCTTATGGCTGTAACATCCTTAGTAGCTTGACTTAGCGTAGCATAAAGCTCTGTGCTTCTTATTTTTGAGTTATCAAGCATTGTTTTCTCCTTTTAAAGTTAAATTAATTTCGTTTTGTGAAGAGAGTATGTTTGTAATATTTTCTAAAGCTTTTTGAGCAAGGTTTATATCTCTTCTTTGTTCTTCTAAACTCAAATTCACATCATCTAAATTTAGGGCTTCTTCTTTTCTTAGTTTAATAAAACCTCTTTCCATAATAAAGCGTTCTAAGCTTAAGCTATGAGCCAGAGATTGAGAAATGGCGATATAATCAGCTCCAACGCCATTGTCATTTAATCTTTCTATCATCTCATAGCCTTTGTTTTCAACTATGGTTAGGCATTCATCGGTAAATTCTTTTAATCTTTCTTTAGCTTTTTGCTCTAAAACATTTTGAAAATCTTTGCAAAAATTTTCTATTTTTAAGATATTTATATTTGTTTTACTGTCAATTTGCTCTAAAGCCAAATTAGTATAAGAGATCATATTAGAGTTTAGCTCTATCAAGGAAGCACTTAATATATTTATATCTTTAATAAAATCATTAATCTCTTTTGAAAAAGGAACAAGCGCATTAACAAAGTTATTAGCATCCTTGTCAAAATCAACAGGATTAGCCATATCAGGTGCTTTAGGTAAAGTATTAATGAAAGATATTTTATTCATTGAAATTTCCTTGCTTTTATTTTTAAAAATTTCTTGTTTTGGCTTTCATCTTCCAAGCTTACAATCTCATATTTTTCATCTCTAAAAACTAGAAAATAAGAAAAATCAAGCTCTAAAAATCTAAGCTCAAATTCATGCGTAGCGACTAAAGATAAGCCACTATTTAACTCTTTAACATCCGCACTTAGATTTTTACAACTTGCATAAACTTCTTTAAAAAGTAAATCTTGCGTAAAATCGCTTTCTAAAAACTCATTTTTGCTTTGTTCTTTTTTGTAAATTTTAACTCTATGCTTAAATCCATTTGCTTTCATTGCCATTGCCTTTTAAAAATAAGCTATTTTGTAGCGAGTGATTAAAGCACTTGAAATTTTAGGCATACTCGCACCATCAAAAGCCATTAAAACATAATTTTTAAGCCACAATTTTATGTCTTGTGGCAATTCTTCAAAACCTAAATTTACAATCATATTCCCACAACCTATTGCATAAAGCACACCACCATTTGTTTTAAACTCGGCTTTAAAATTTGCATTTTTTAAAGCATTAAAAGGAGCTAAAATCACCCTTTCATTAAAAAATTCAACTTCATAATCATTTAAAGCTAAAATGCGATTGGTTCTTGTTTCAAATTCATTCATTCCAGCTTTTAAAAATTGTTTTAAATTTGCATCAAAAACATCGCTATCAATTCTTAAAAAGTCTCTTAATTCTTGAATATCTATGAGTTCTTTTTTGCTATCTTTTAATGCCTTTAATCTCATTTTTTACCTTTTTTATCTTCTTTTTCGTTTTGTTTTTGTGGCTTTTCTTGCATTTCTTGATCTTCTTGTGGCTTTTTATCTGTATTTGATTTTTCATCAGTATTTTGTTTTTGTTCTTCTTGTTCCACGATTTCCACAATGCCTTTTTCTAAGAGCCTTAAGGCTTCACTATCTTTAAGTAAAACCTCATCACCTTTTTTATAAAAAATATTACCGCTTAAACAACACTTGAAAACTACTTTTTTCATCTTCCATCCTTTAAGCAGGGCATACAATTTTACAAACTGCCGAATTATCCATAAGCTTTGCATCAAGTCTTAAACGCACTTTAATACCTATTAAATCATTTTGAGAGTAAAGCTCATTAAGTCTTGTAAAACTCATACTTGATCTATCCCAAATTTCATAAAAACTAAAATCTCCAAAAAATGCAGGGACTTTGCTTGCACCAAAACCATCAACACCAGAACAATAAACTACCTTTTTACCTAAAATTGTGTCATAGCCATTAGCACTTAAAGCAGGTAGCCACAATGGGCGATTATCATTATCTGTAAGTTTATAAATAGCTTTCATAAACTCATCTCCTACAAGCCAAGTGGCATTTTTACGATAAGCACTGTCTAAACTGAAAAAAGCATCTATGATATCATTGCTTGTAATACCTTGATTTGAAGCAAGTGTAAACGCTTTTTTAGCATTTTTAAGTCCTGTTGGTTTTTTATTTCCATCTCCATTAATAAAACTTAATTCTTCTGTTTTTGAAATCTTTTCAGCGGCTTTTCGCACTATAAAACTTTCAAGATTTGCAATGTTGTCACTCAAGAGTTCTTCGCTGATTTTAATAATACCGCCAAGCTTATGTGCACCTATACTTAAAGAACTAAATTTAGCACTAACTTCAGTAAAGCTTTCCTGTTCGCCAAGCCAAGAAAATTCCCCCATCTCATCAAAAACAGGTATAATTTGATTGCTAGAGCTTTTTTGCACTGTAGCAATCTTTCTAATAACACTAAGATCATTTAATTTTTCTCTTATTTTACTTTGCAAAGTTGTAGGGACTAAAATCCCACCTTGCTCTGCTGTGCTTTCATTTAAAACATTTCTTTTTAAAATATTGTCAATACTTCCATTTCTTAAATAATTCACAAAAGAACGCATATGATTTTCTTCATTTAAATCTTCATCCTCTCCTTTAGGATTTTGTCCTAAAACAGGGCTTACAACCTCATTTAAATATTTTTCTCTTTCTAGCTCTGCTTCAGCTCTTGAGAGTTCTTTTCTTTTACTTTCAAAATCTTGCATTAAAGCTTCGTATTTTGTGTTTTCTTCAGCACTAAAGCTTCTTTGCTCGTTTTTAGCCTTATTTGATAAAGCCACCATTTGTTCGTGTAAATTTCCTATTTCTTGTCTTAATTTTTGCATTGTTTTTTCTCCTTGTTTAAATTGATATTTCTAAAAGTTTAAGTTCTCGCTCTCTAGCTTCACTTAAGGCTTTGATTTTCTTTTTTTCTTCATCTTCTTCAAAGCGTTTTTTAGCGTTTTTATCCGCACCTTTCCAAACAGCGCTGAGTTCAAAAATTTCAAACTCTGTAACTAGAACCCTTTTAGGCGAACTTTTTTTATCTACAACTTGCTTTAAAACTCTATAACCAATTGACACATCGCTTAAAATTCCATCTTGATATTTTTTAAAGATATCTAAGCTTTTTTCGTCTTTGGCAAAGATACAATCACAAACTAACTCATTATTTTCAATTCTTATATTTTCAATTCTTGCGATAGCATTATCTACGCTTGGTTTATGATCTTTAAAAAGAGTTTTAAGATTTTCAAATCTCGCACCTTTTACATCAAGCTCTTCTATATAGTCCCCAAGCTCCCAATCAAAACGCAAACAAGCATTAGAATTTGAAACCATGACAAAGCTTAAAGACATATTTTCTTCGCTAACGCTTCTAAGTCTTGCGGTATCTGCTCTTATGTTTTTAAAACTCATTTTAAAATCCTTTTTTGAAGTTTTATAAGGATTTTAGAAAATTTTTAAGGCGTTAAAGTGCGTGTTAGAAGATATTTTTTATTTTTTAAATCAAACCTTGAATATTTAGTTTATATTGCATATAATCTTGATCCTCTAAAGGTGCAGAATAATCTTTTAAAATTCCAAAAGTAGTTAATTTTTTAAAGCCCAATTCGCTTTCATCTCCTATAAATAAGGCTTTAGTATTATAAAGTCCTGCTATTAAATCATCATAATAATCAAAGTCTTTTTTTTCTACAGCAACTATAAATTCTAAGTATTTTGCTTTCTTACCAGTTACTACATTTGTTACTCCCCATTCATTTGTTGAAGTTTTTGAGTAATTTATATAAGTGCTATTTGCAGGATAGATTGTAACACCTGCAAATTCTTTTTTTCCTATTAAAATATGTCCTACATTACACCCTATTTTAGCAGGCTCAAAACTTATTAAAATTTCTGAGTTAATAGGATAAGGTAAAAACACAAAATCTTCTTTATTGACTTTAAATTTGCTAAAAAAATATTCCCACCAAGTGCGAGATTTTTTATAATACATTGATTTTTCATAAATGATTTTGCCATCTAATGTTTCTATCTTTATTTTTGAAACATCTAAATTTAAAAATGCTAAAGTATCAAATACCCCATCTACTTTCAATTTTACACTCCAAGCTTTATCACATTTTGTTTGAGTATTTAATTCATCATCAAAAAAAGCATTTTCATTGATGGGTGCAAATTTAACCCATTTATCAAAATACACATCAGGTTCTTCATGCGTATCTTCATCACTTGCGCTTACCCAAACAAAACCTTTAAATTGCACTTTTTCATTATTTTTATAACTTACTTCCTTATCCCATAAAGGCGTTTCATCTTTTTTAGCTAAATTTTGTAAAACTTCAAATTCTAAAGGTTTAATTATAGTCATCTTCTTTCCTTATTAAATATTTTCTGCAATTTCTCTAGTTTGTTTAGTTAAAATGCTTAAATCCATATTTGCTCTTTTTACACTTTTATCTACATTGTCAATTTTTGAAGCGATTAAGTCTAGTTTTTCTTCAAAAGAATTAAAACCTTTATTAATAGCTTTTTCAAAAGCGATGCCTATTTTTTCAAAAACTCCACTTGCATCGATTTTTAAACCTTTGCCATTTTTTAAAGGAATTACAGCCTCAGGATAACCATTCTCTCCAATTAAAGCATTTGTAGGGCGTGTAACTATCCCGCCATCTGCAAAAGCTTTCATTTTTTTGTAAGGATTTTTAATCTCATTATTTAAATCTTTATCTATATTTGCCTGATTATTTTGATATTGCAAAAGTGCATATTCTAAATTTTTAAGCGTTGTTTCTGTAAGAGAGGCGCCATCTTTTATAGATTTAATCGTTTCTTGTAAATATTTAGCCATAGGGCTTTCTTCGCCTAAATACTCGATCATTTTTGCAATTTCTGCTTCACTTTGCGCAATGAGAGTTTTTTTATACTCTTTTAACTCTTCTAAAGTCATATTAGAAGTGTCTTTTAAAGTTTGATCTAACTTTTCTTGTAATTTTTTATTTTCTTCTGTAATGGCTTCTATTTTATCTTGTATTGAATTTAAATCTGCCTCACCACCTAAATCTTTCATTTCATTTGCCATTTTAAGCATTTGTAGTTGATACTCTGCAAAGCTTGAAGCTTGATTTTTGATCTCGTTTGCTTTTTGCGTTGCAGCGTTTTGTAAGGCACTAAAGCTTGAACTTGTAAGATTGCCATTTTTAAAATCATTTTTAGCTTGTTTTAAAATTTTATCGTAGTTTAGCGCCACGCTCTCGCTTGTAGCTATGCTTTGATTGATTAAATTAGTGCTAAAAGAACCCAAAGAACTTAAAATACCAAGTTCGCTATTTAATTTACTTAAAAGTTTATTATTTTCATTTAACCTTACTTGTTCTGCTTCTTTGTTTTCATCTTTATTCTCATACGCATTAATAAGCTTTTCTACCTCAGCGAGTTTGTTTAAATGTTCGCTTGAAAAGATTAAACCACCTTGTTTGTCGCTTATTTGTTTAAATTGTGTAATGATATCTACAAGCTGTTTTCTAAGTTCAGTATTACCCGTGCTTAAAAATTCATTTAAACCCTCATAACCTAAACTTAAAAGCTTATCATTAGCACTAAAAATATCCTTTAGCATTTCTTTTTCGCTATCATTTAAATCATCTTTTAAACCGCTCATTAAGGTTGCGTAAGAATTCATTAGATGATTAACTTCAAAAATACTACTTGAAATACCATTAGCACTTAAAAAGCTTTGATTGATTTGCATAAGTTCTTGTGTTTTTTGTATGATAGAATTTAAAAGATTTTTAACTTGTTCTTGTGCTTGCGTATAAGCTTGTGTTAATTGTTGCCAAATTTCTAAATTCTCAGGGCTAAAATCTTGTCTTAAGCTCTCATTGAAAGCTTTATTAAGTGCTTCGGCGCTAAGTTGTCCTAAGTCTTTAAAGCTTTCTTCACTTAATCCAAAAAGACTAAATCCACCTGTGGCATTTCTCATCGCAGTTTTTAAAGCATACATAGTATCATCATAAGCTAGTTTTGCTTGTTTTGTTGGATCATTTTTATAAATTTGATTTAAAATGCTAGTTTGCATTTGCATAAAAGTACCAAATTGATTAGAAAGTTGCTGGGCATAGCTTATATTATTTGCTTTTGCCTTTTCTTGTATTGCTACAATTTGTGCATCGATTTCGCTTTTATCATCGATATTTAAAAAGCTTTTTAAAAGTGCAGTAGGCAAAGCCGTATCAAATAAAGAATTATTAGCGTATTTTCCAGCTACTAATTCAAACTTATCTAAATTGGCATTTAATTTTACAAGTGTTGCGTATTGGTTTTCTAAAACACGATTGATTTCTTTGATTTTTTTATCACTTAAATTATTATACTCTGTCCAGCTTTTTTTACTAAACCATCCTTTCTTTTGATAGTCTACATAACCTTGCAAATTAGAATTTGTAAAAAAATCACTAAAATTTATATTTTCCCAAAGTTGTAAGCCGCTTCCTGTTACTTTGGTTTTTCCAAAAATACCGCCAATGACTGATCCTAAAAGCCCACCTACTATAGTTCCAATGCCAGGCATTATAATACTACCTAATGCACCACCTATCGCACCACCTGTTCCTGCGTGAGTATCAGCCTTAAAAAGCCAATCACCTAAGCTTCCTATGCCATAACCTAGAAGTCCGCCCATTGCTGCATTAGCTAAAGTGCCACCTATATAGCCCAAGCCCCCACCAAAACCAAGAGATAAAGCATTACTTGCACCACTTAATCCCATACCCGCCAAAGAAGCACCGTTTGTAAAGCTTGCACCAAGTCCTAAAAAATTTGCCAAATAAGCTGAACCATTAGCTAAAAGATTACTGCCAAAAGTGCCTATTGAATTGATATAACCTTGTAAATTATCAAATAAAGAATTAAAGCCATTGCCTATACTATCTATAATATTTGTGCTTGAATTTTCAATAGTAGTGCTAATATCAGAACTTGAACTTAAAAAATCACTAAAACCATCCGCATTTAAAGCATCACTAAAACTTATTTCACTTCCTGCATTTTGACTACTGCCAAACCAATTCATAACTTTATCATAAGTGGCGCCCGCTTTATCTATCCATTCGCCACTCATAATGCCATCTAATTTACTTGCACCCTCTATAATATTACTCACATTATTAAAAGCATTATTTCCTTTTTCTATGGTGCCTGTTTTATCCATGACTACCTCAACACCATTAACCACACCTTGATATTTGCCATCACTATTTAAATTTAAACCTTGATTTTTAGCAAATTCAACAACTGAGCTAAAAGCATTTGTTTGCGAGTGTGAATTCACATTACCAAAAGCAAAATTAGGCATTAAACCGCTCAATACTCCAGCTCCTGCCTTAGATAAAAAGCCACTAAGTGATGAAATATAAGGACTTAAAAAATCTTGTAAAATGGTTTTTCCTAAATCTTTAAACAAATCTTTTAAGGTTTTTATTTTCCCATTTATAACATCAAAAAAGCTACTTTCTATCGTTTTTTGCATATTTGCTATCATTTGATTATAGTTTTTTTCTACTTCGCTCATGGCTTTTTTACTGTCTTTGCCCATTTGAAAATAAGCGTCTTTATTGGCTTTTATCATCTTTTTAAAATCTTCTTCTTTGATGAGATTTTCACTTAATAATTTGCTGTATTTGTCTCTTAGCTCAATTTCTTTTAATGCCCAAGCTTCCTGCTTATTTTCTATACTTTCATAAAATTCAATCATTAAATTTTTAGTATCTTCAAAGTCTTTATTTGCACTTTCTAGATCAAGATTAATTTTAAGGCTTTCTTCTGCTTGTTTTAATTTGTTTTTATCAATGCCTAACTTTTTCCATGCTTTTAATTTTTCATTAATTTGGCTTAATTTTTTATCGTATTCACTCATGCCTATTTGTGAAATTTCTTTTAAGGCTTCATTTTGTTCTTTGATGCGTTCTGCCAGTTTTTGATTGGCGATTTCTTTTTCTTTTTTTAATCTTTGCTCTTCTTGTTTATTTATATATTCTTCATAATGCGTTCTTTGAGCTACTAAAGCGTTATATTGCTCTAATTTTGCTAAGTCTTTATTCCAATTTGCATTATTCGTGATTTGTTGTATGGTTTCGCTGATAAGCTCATATTGTTTTCTTAAATTTTCGGCTTGTTCTTCTGTGCTTTGCGGTATCCTTAAAGCTTTCAAACTTTCCATGGCTTTGCTAACACTAGCAGGGAGATTATCAATAGCTTCTAGTTTAAATTCTTGCTCCTTTGCTTTTTTGGCGGCTTCTTCGGCTAGTTTTAAATTTGCCTGTATTTGTTCGTAAGCTTTTCTAGCTTCTTTATTCATTTTTAGCTGTTTTCCGGTAACACTTTCAAACATATAATCAGTGCCTTTTAAAACACTTTCTACACCTTCTTTTATATACCAAAAATCTAATTTTGATGTGATTTGAGCTCCCAAAACACTTCCATTTGCTTCTAAGGCATCCATTTGACTTTTAAGATTTTTAACATACTCATCTAGTTCTTTTGAACTTTTGTTTTCTAGCTTTCTTTTTGATGTTTTTTCTAAAGCTTTGTCAAAATTATCCCAATTCGTATAAAGCTTTTCTATAAAAGTCATCAAAGCTATAAGCCCAGCAGTTGGAGCTAAAGCCTTTGTAAAATTTAAAGCAGAATTTGCTAAATTACTCATAGTGCCTTTTATGGTGCTTAACAAAGGATTTCTTTTTAAGATACTTTCATTAATTAAAGTTTCATTTTTCTTAATCTCTTCTTCTAAATTTCTTATATTTTTAAGGGCTTCTTGTTGGAGTAGCATTTTTTCAGCACTTATCATTGTTTTTTGGCTTGTAGAATAAAAAGGAGCTAAATTGCTAACCTCTTTTGCTTTTTGTGGCATAAGGCTTTGCAATCTTTCTAAATCTTTGATAGCATCTTTAAAGCTTTGTGCTTGAAATTTTAAATTCCTTTGATTTATAACAAGTTCTTTCATTTCTTTTTGTTTTATTATTAAATCATCATAATCTTTTTTAACATTCTTAATACCATTACTAAGACTTGTAAAAAAAGATGAATTCTTAAAAGAATTAAAACTTTTAAAAGCTACATAAGCAAGTCCTGCACCAATAGCCAAATCTTTAAAAGAAGTAGCAAATTCGGTAATAGCTTTAATGCCCGCTTTAATTTCTTTTTCATTATCTTTAATATAAGTGTTTATATCTATAAGCGAGCTTTTAAGAGTATCAAAAATAGGTTTTGAAATTTCAGCTTGTAACATTTGCATATTAGCTTCAAATTTTTGCATTTGCTTTTCATAGGTTTGCGTTGTGTAGTCTGTATATTTTGTTAACTCTTTGGTTTTTTCTATAAATAAATCAAAAAGCTTACCATTTTTCTTTGCTTCGCTCATAGCATCATTTGTAATACCTAAACTTTCAGCAAATCTTCTTAAATCTCCACTTGCGCTAAATGCCCCAGCTCCTAAACTATCCATAGTAATTGAAAGTTGATTAGCACTCATGGAAGTATTTGAGGTTGCTATCATAATACTTTCAAAAGCTTTTTTAGCTTCATCAAAGCTCATATTATTTAAAGCTGTGGAGGCAAAAGATTGAAACATACTTGATAAATCCTGCAAAGAATAGCCTGTTTTAGTATGCAAATCATTAAAATCTTTAAAGGTTTTTTCACTGCTTTTTGTAGCGGCTTTCCATTTTTCAAGTTGTGATATGGCTTTTCCTGTGGTATCAATATTTGAATGCGTGGTGGCTGTTATAAAAGCAAGTTGAGTTTTTGCAGTCTCAAAACTTTTACTTGCTTCTATAAAAGAGCTACCAAAATTTTTTATATCAAGTGCTAAAGTTTTATAACCCTGATAAGCTTGTGTTAAATGGGCGTTCATGTCAATTACGCTTTTTGAAAGTCCTAAAAAGCTTTTTTCTATATCTTTTATGTATTTATTTGTTGTTTGTGTAGCATTTCCTAATTGATTAAAACTTTTATTTAAACCTCCAATACTCGCTACACCGCTATTTGTATCTACGCTAACGCCGATTTTAACATTTTTAGCCATTTATGTTCCTTTTAGTTTTTTTGAGTAGAATTTAAGATAAAAAATGGAGTTTTTAAATTATGTTTTTTCCATATATAGAGCTTAATTTTTTTGCTTTTGTTTTTATTTGTTTTGTCTTTTTTCTGATGTGGAGCAAAAGCCAAAAAATATTTAAAAATGAAAAATTTCTTAATGATTATAAAAGTTGCGAAAAAGAGCTTATCGCCTTTAAAGAAGCTCATGAAAATTTCATAAAAACAAAGCAAGGTAAAAGTGTGCTTATGAGTGCTTTTGCTTTGGAATTTGCTATCAAAAATAATGCTTTTGGCGATGATTATACGAGAGAATTTAAGCAAATTTTGCAAAATTATCCAAACGAAAAAGAATTCAATATAGAAATAAACCATCATCTATCCTAAAAGACTTAAAAAGTCATCTTGTAATTTTTTAATATCGATTTTTTGATTTTCGTTAGTATTTTGCTTAGTATGTTTTAAATGAGAGCATAATAAAAAGTCTTCATTAGTCGATTTTACACCCATAAAAGAAGCTAACATATTAAGTAAAATACTCATTTGCATTTCGTTTCTATCACTTGCTAAAGGCTCGGTGCTTAAGAAATACATCCACTCGTTAAACTCACTTTGTGTTATACTTTGTTCTAACTCGCCTATGGTTTTTCCTAATGCAAGGGCAAGGCGATAAATTAATCGCCCTTGCTCTCTTGCTTTGGGACTTCATTTGTGAATTTTAAAATTTCGTCTGCGACTTTTGCGATAATGTTTAAACCCTCTTGATTGATATTATCAAAGGTTTTTTCATCGATTTTTGGAGTTACTAAACACTTTAAGATGATTTCTTTTCTAAAATTTGAATTCTTCTTAATAAAATCGATGCTGATTTTATCATCTTTATTTTCTTGTATTTCTATGCCATTTTTTTCCATAATCTCTAATTGTTCGAGCATAGAAAGTTGGCGAATTGTGAATTTTTCATCAATACCTTCGATTAAAATTTCTTTTTCTCTTAAAGAATGTTGTTTTAAAAAGTCATTGAATTTCATTTTTTACCTCCTTTTCTTAAAGCATCGCTAAATTTTCCATTTAAAAAAGTTTGCATTGTGGCTTCACTTGCTATGCCTGAGCTTTGATCTATGGTGTATTTTTTGCGAATATCTTCATTTGCAGGATAAAGAAGTGTTAAGGCGTTTGGATAAAAATATAATGTTTTTCCTTTTAATTCCTCATAAGTCTGCCCTTGTTCTGGTTCGGTTTTGCTTTCATGAATAATATTTTCATCATTTTCTTTTTCCCAAACTTTATCAGCTTCTTTTGTGGTTATAAATTTATTGTTTTCATTAAAAGTTTGTGTGCTAGGATTTGGTACAACACCTCGCACCTCATCAAAAACATAAACCATTCTTTCATCGTTTAATTCTGGTTTTTCAAGTGTGCTTTCTTTTGGGTAAAAATAAATAATTTTACCTTTTTTATCACTCATCACATCGCCCACATTTAAAGCTTTTGTAGTGTGTTCTATATTTTGACTTTCTTCAAATCTAAAAGGTGTGATGTCTTTAGCTTCGCCTATTTTTTCTGCTGTGATATTTGCACTGAATTTATTATTTGCTTCGCTTTGAAGCTCAAAGCCTGTTAATTTCATTTTGATTTTAAGCGTGGTTTTTCTCTCATCATTAATCTCTACGATGATAAAAACTTCTTCATTTTCTTCAAAAGCTTTTTCTAAATAATTTACCCCCTCATAGCTTTCTAAATTACCATCTTTAACAAATTTATAAAGTAAATTCATATTTACAGTAGCTGAAGTTTTTTTACCCACTGCGTTGATTTCTTCATAATCTCTATCGTTGATTGGGCTTAGTTTTTGACTTTCTCTAGTTCCACCTTTAAGACCTGAAATACTTGTTAAAAATCCTGCTTGAATAGCTTCTTTTCCTAAACTTTCCATAGCACGAGATAAAACTAAAACTCTAAGCCCTTGCACATCAGGGGCATCTGTAATTATTTTGTCTTTTGACATCTTTTCTCCTTATATAAGTAATGTAAGGAGATTTTATAAAAAGTTTAAGGCGTTAAAATGCGTATTAAGAGATATTTTTCATAAAACTATATTTTTGTATTTTATTTTCTAATTTTTTGTTATAATTTTCAAAAAAAGGAATTTTAATGCTTAGTCTAAATATAGAATTATCAAGCGAAAAAGAACAAGCTTTTTTAAACATAGCCAAAGAAAGAAATACAAGCAAAGAAGAAATTATTCAAGCTTTAATTATGGAATTTTTAGAAGACTTAGAAGATGCAAAAATAGGAGAAGTTGCTTATAAAGAATATTTAGCAAGCGGTAAAAAAAGCATTAGTGCTGATGAGCTTTTTAAAGAGCTTGGTTTATGATACAAATTGATTTTAGCCAAAAAGCAGTAAAGCAAATTAAAAAACTAGATAAAGAAGTTCAAAAACAAATCAAAAAATGGAAAGAAGAAATACAAAGCCTAGAAAGTCCAAATCAAAAAGGCAAAGCATTAAAAGGAAATTTAAAAGGCTTGTGGCGTTATAGGATAAATGATTATCGCTTAATCTGTTTAAATAATGATGAAAAATTAACTATTCTTTGTCTTGAAGTAGGACATAGAAAAGAAATTTATAAACGATAAGTGATAAAAATCTCACTCGTAAAAAATCCACTCTCTTCATCTTTATCTTCTCCATGTATTAAAATTTCAATAGGTTTTTTATAAAATTTTAAAATAAAACTTTCAATTTTGCTTTTTAACTCTCTTAAATCTTTGTATTTTGGAGTATAAAGGCTCAAATTAATTTCTAATTCTTTGCTTAAGATTTTATCATCTATACTTAAATTTAATTCTTCGCTTGTGATTTCATAAATTAAAAATGCTTTTTCTAGCTTTGTTTTTTGCCTTGAAAGTGGGTAAATTTCTATATTTAATTCCTTGCTTAGTCCCATTAAAAAATCGCTTAAAAATTCCTTCATTTAAAATCCTAATTTGTCTAACTCAGCATTTAGTTTTGTTGTAACCAAGCTTTGCATTTTTGGGTCTATTTTCTCTTTTGCTTTTTGCATGGTATAAGTGCCTTTTACAAAAGTGTTTTTTCCGCTTATATTTGGTTTTCCTTTTGCACTTTTTTTCACTCCGCCTTTATGAAAAAATCCATACTCTATAAAATGAGCATAATACGCACTCGCAAAATAATCCATTCTTTGTTTTCTCTCATTTTTCTTTGCTTGTGTCCATTTTTTAGCATTTTTTAATTTTTCAAATCTTTTTATACCTACTTTTTTCATTCTAAAAACAACCGAAGCAGCACGATAAACACCTTTTTCTAAAGTATAACTAGAAACTGCCTTAACACTTTGCTTTAAAAGTCCGCTTTGTTTAGGAATATTCTTTTTATAATCATTTGTGATTTCTTTTGCTACTTCTAAAGCTCCTTTTTTAGCCGCATTTGGCAAAGCTTTTTTACTTATGCTTTGCAAATCTTTCATTAATTCGTTCAAGCCTTTTACTTCTATCATTGATTGCCTTTTTGTGTGTCTTTTTCATCTATTTTGGCGAGATTAAGCGGTATTAAATGATCGTTTCCATTATCAATTGGGTTCATTTCTTCCAAGGCTCTTACTTCGTTTATACTCATCACGCCATTACTTAAAGCTTTTACATAGCTTTCCCACCTTGAAGAACTATCAGCTCTTAAAATAGCGTTGATATTGAATTTAAAATAAAATTCTTTTCTTTCATTTTGGTTTAATAAAAAGCGATTTAGGGCTTGTTCGATTTTAGTTGTTAGAGGTGTTATGGTTTGCACCATATAATTTGTCTCTTGTTGTTCGATATTTGAAAAAGTCGCACGACTTAAATCTCCAAGTTTGTGCGGTGGGATATTAAAAAGTCTTGCGATTTCTATCACTTGAAATTGTTTGCTTTCTAAAAACTGGCTATTTTTATTCGCACTTGTAGTTTGTGCATAACTTGCTCCACCCTCTAAAATAGAAATATTATAAGCTTTTTTTTGGCTATAATTTTCTTTAAAGGATTGTTTTAATCTCGAATATGCCTCTTCGCTTAATTCATTTGGCACAGATATAACGCCACTTGTAAAACTTCCATTTTTAAAAAAGCTAAGTCCGTGCTGTTCTATAGCTGTTGCAAGTTCTGTGGTATTTTTGCTTTTTCTAAGCGGTGCGATACCTTTTACTCCATCTTTAGTATGATAAGGCACATTTAAAACCTCATCATAATTTAAAACAATACTGCCATTTTTTGAGTAAGCTTGATAAAAATACTTTCCATTCATTTTAAAGATATTAATGTCTTTATTTTCTATGAGTTCTATAGAATTAATCACCCCGTTTCTTTTTTTAACAGGATATAAAAAACCATTGCCATAAATTAGCATTTGTACCATAAAAGCCTCAAAGAGTGTAAAAGGTGTCATTGTTTCATTTGGTGCGATTTTGATGAGTTCATATAAGGGGTGATTAGAGGCTAGTTTTGATCCATCAGTTGTTCTTTGATATAAATTTAATGGCAAAGATGCTATGGTCTCGCTAATATTTGAGATTGCGGCAATTACTGCTGAAAGCTCCTCAGCTTTTATTTTATCTTCTAATAAAATTTCTAAGCTATTAACAAATTCATTATTTCGTGCTTTTTTTGTAAATAATGATCTTATTTTATTGAACATGCAAAACCTTTATTTTTTACTTATTTTAAAAAAAGTTTGAGGCGTTAAAGTGCGTTTTATAAAAAAAATGATATAATTTCTCAGTGATCATAAGAATTGTAAAACTTTAAAAGTAGGTTTTAGACTTCTTCTGATAAGGAGAGTTGGCTCATTTACGAGTTACCCCGCCCTGTGCGGGGATATTATTTTCTTTGTTATTTTTTCTCTAATTGTTTCTAAATCTTCTTTTTTGATTTTTCCATTATAATAACTTATTATTCTTTTAGTATCAAAGGTTCTTACTTGTGATAATAGAGCTACTTGCTTTCTGTTTTTACTATCTGTGAAGTGATGATAAAGAAAACCTGTTTTATTTTCTATTTTGCTTGTTAATGGAACGCCAACAAAAAGATTAACATAATCCTCAATGTATATTTTGTTTAAAACTAAAACCGGTCTTTTGAAGTCATTATGTTTTCCATAAACTTCACTGCCTATATTTTGTCCTATGCTAACCCAATAAATCTTACCTATGCTTATTATTTTATTTTCTTTTATTTGTAGTTTTTTCTTTTCATTATTCCATTTATCAAATTTATCATTACAATTTATCAAAAAAACTCCTTGAAAAATATAATTTTACTCATTTTTACTTCTAAATTTATTAAGCTACAAAAACCTTATACCTCTTTTTTCATAAACATTGATTTTTGGTTTTTCTATGCTGTTTTTAGTGGCGATTGCAGTGACTAAAGCCGAAATTGCATCTATCCTTTCACTTGATTTTTTCTTATCAGGCTTTATGTTTTCTCTTGCATCTTGATCAATAACTAAATTTGAATTACACCATCTAAAAATAGGATTGTTATTGTGATTTAAAGTTTGTTTTAAAACTCTGATTTGGTATTCTTTTAAAGGTTCGCTAATACTTGCAAAACCTTGTCTAATCTGAACGCACTCTATATTTTCATCGCTTAACTTTTTGGCTACTTCTAAACTATTCCATGGATCATAACCTATCATTTTGATATTTAATTTTTTATTTAGAGCTAAGATATCGTTAATTAAATAGTCATAATCAACACTATTACCTGGTGTTAGAGTTAAAAAGCCAAGTTTTGCCCATTCTAAATAAGGCACTTTATCTCTTTTACTTCTCTCTCTTGCACTAAGTTCTGGTGCATAAAATTTAAAATCCACATGTAAGATTTTATCCACTTCGCAAATTAAAGCCAAAGCAGTTAAATCAGTAGTAGCAGATAGATCAAGTCCAACATAAACATCGCCTTTTAAATCAAGTTCTTTAAAACTGCATTTTAAAAAATCATCATCTTTTATAAAAGAAGTAGCATTTGAAGTCCATATATTTAAATGTTTTGTTTTAAAACTCACCTCATCATTTGCGTTTGCTAAAGCTTTTTGATAATATTCTCTTAATTTTTCAAGCTTTACGCCATAACCCAAAGCAGGATTAACTTTGATCCAAGTTTTTTCATCGTTCCAATCATCATCAGCATCAGGCTCATAAATCTTTGCATAAGTTGATGGGTCGTTTATAATGCCATTTTTAACTTGTTTGCAATAATCATATTGCTTTTTCATCTCTCCAAAATGATTATATCCTGCTGTTGAAATGACTATACATAAAGAATTTACACGACTTGCCGTTCCTTCTTCTAAAACCTTATATAAATCCCCATTTTTAGCAGCGTGAAGCTCATCGTAAATAAAAACATAAGGTCTTAAGCCGTCTTTTGTCTCGCTTGTAGCTGTTAGAACCTTTATAAAATCTTCAAATTTAGCGTTTTTTTTGCGTATTTCTCTATAGGTTTTATATTGATAGCACATTTTATTTAATTCTTCTTCTTGGCTTACCATAGATGAAGCAGCATTAAAAACTAATTTTGCTTGTTCGGTTTCATTTGCGGCACAATATATTTTTTTACCCTTTTCTTTATCAATAAATAAAAAATAAAGCAAAATAGCTCCGATTAACTCGGTTTTACCATTTTTTCTTGGGATAAAAAGCAAAGCGTAAGAGTATCTTCTGGCGTTTTTTTCCTTAGAATAAGTGGCGATGATATCGATGATAAACTCGATTTGAAAATTTAAAAGCTGAAAGGGCTTACCGGCTAATTCGCCATCGGTGTGCTTTAAAAGAGAAATAAATAAAACCGCTTTTTTAGCTATTTTCTCATCAATATAAAAGGGCGAGTTTTCAAATTCTTTGTTTTTTTGTTTAATATAAGCTAAAGCGTAATTTAATATATCTTCTCTTGCTCTTAATTTATCCATAATTTAACTTTCATCTTCTAAAAGCACATCAAAAGCTGATTTTTCTTTTTTATCTTTTAAATTTAGCCTTGCACGATTTGGAGAGCCTATGCCTAAAACTTTTGCTAAGCCTATAACATTTTTAGTCAAAGAATTAAAAGCTATAAGTTCAGGCGTTACAATAGGCGTTCCTTTATCTGTGCTTGTTGTAAAACCTTTTTTCTCCATTTCCTTGCTTGTGCATTCTAAAAAAATGAGATTTTTAACATAAGTTTTAATAATATCATTTTCTAAAGGATTATAAATGCCTAAATTTTCTAAATCTTTGATAGTTTTTTGTGTGAGTTCTTGCTCTATAGTTTCTAAATTTAAAGGCTTAAAATCATCTTGCGTTTGTATTTGTTCTGTTTTATTTGCCTTTGGCTTTTCTTTTATCGAATTTTCATCAATATACAAAATAACTTCGTTTTGTTTAGAATTGTAATGATTTTCATCTTGTCTTTTTTTAGCAAGTCTTAAAATTTCATCTTTTGGATAGGGTTTAGCTTTTCCTTTTAATACTTTTATACCATTTTTCTTTAAATATCTACTCAAATAGATTTTAGAATTAATGTTTAAAATTTGCAAAACCTCATCAATGTTTAAAAATTCTTTTTGCATTAAACGCCTTTTTTATTTGTATTTTAATGATATTTTAAGGCGTTAAAATGCGTGTTAGTTAATTTAAAGCAAAATTTGGCTTTTTTAGAACGCTTTTGATAAAAATAAAAATTTCAAATAAAGATTTTACCTTGCTTTGCTTGTGTTTTGGTTGGTTAGTTAGTAGGTTAAGTATAACATTATGTAAAAAACTGGCTCGCATTTTTTCGTGTCTACCGCTTCGGTGTATAGGATTGGCTTTCATAGAGATTACATACCCTACCCCTTAAGCTCGTTTTTAGTCTTTTCATTATGGCAAGCCAAGCATAAACTTTGCAAATTTTCTTCACTTAATTTCTTGCCACCTTGCTTAATAGGTATAATGTGATCTACAATTTTTGCAAACTTTCCACACCTTATACAAAATGGATTTTTATTTATAAAAGCATTTCTTAATTTTCTCCAAGCTACACTATTATAAAAATCTGAACTTTGCTTATCCCTTTTAAAACAATCATATCTTTTGTTTGCTATTTTCTTAAAAGTTTTATCACATTCTTCACAAGTTCTTAAATGAGTTTGTATTTTCTTACCACACTTGCAAAGTTTATAAATTGTCATTTTTGTAAAATCCTATTTCAGTTTTTTTAGAAAGTTCAACTTTAAATTCATATTTAAAATCATCATAAGGCTTAATCACATAACAATCATATCCTATCTCTAGCAATTTTATAAACCAATCAGGAAGTAAAACAAAAAAATTATTTCCTACTTGTTTGATTTTAAAACCACTTTTAAGCTCATTTACATTTCTATAAAAATTATCATACAAACCTAAATTACTTGCAAAAAGCTTAACGGGAACTGCATTAACAATAATATCTTTTTTATTAAACATAAGAAGTCTTTAAGTAATTAACAAACGAAGCTTTAAGGAATGATATTTTTATTTAAAAATTATAATATATAAAAAATAATAAAACTATTAATCAAAGATTAAATTAGCAATTATGGAATACTTATTGCTCTTTACTAAGAAAGCAAAAAAACAAAAACCATTTTTTATATTTTTATACAAACACTATTATATTAAAAAGCACTGGCAAAGATTATCGTATTGTTTTTAATCGGATTTTAATAAAAGCACATATCATTTTTAATCGGATTTTAAGAAATATGTTTATAGGCATTTTAATCGGATTTTAATATTAAAAAATCATATTAGAAAACTGGGTTATTTAATGGGTTACTATAAAATATAAAATATCTATTTTATAGGTATTTAGATACTTTTTTTAATATTCTGCTAAATCCACCATTCTACATATAAGCTATAGACTCTTTCTTTAAAAAATAACTTTTAGTTCTTTAAATATTTCAATCTTATATAAAAAAAGTATGTGATGTGATTTTTTGAAAGATAAAGTGGTGGTTAGAGGCAGAATCGAACTGCCGACACGCAGATTTTCAGTCTGCTGCTCTACCGACTGAGCTATCCAACCACAATGTTTGATAAAGTAAAAATGTAATTGTATCTTTTTTTCTTTAATTTAAGTTTAAATACAAAAATAAAATTTTATTTCCCTTAAAGTTTTAATAAGATAGAATACCCGCTTTAGATCATTATCAAATGGAAATTTTTTGAAACAATTTGGACTAGATAGACGAACTTTTAAAATTTTACTAGCTGGTTATATTATTATTGCATTGTTTGGGGCTTTATTGCTACATTCAAGCTGGGCACATACAACTCCTATTGATTTTTTAGATGCCTTTTTTACAAGCACATCTGCTGTTAGTATGACAGGATTAGTAGTTAAGAACACTGCGGTTGATTTTACCTTAGCAGGACAAATTATTATCTTAGCTTTGGTGCAAATTGGAGGCTTGGGATATATGGGTATAGGTTTATTTGTTTATATACTCATACGCAAAAAAGTTGGTTTTAGTGCAAGAAATTTACTAAAAGAGTCTTTATTTTATCCATCAATGGATGGTTTATTTAAATTTTTTAAAAAGGTTTTGCTGTTCATTTTTACTATAGAATTGATAGGTGCTATACTTCTCACCATGCGTTTTGCCCTTGAAATGAATTTTAAGAAAGCTTTATGGTTTGGAATTTTTCATTCTATTAGCGCTTTTAATAATTCTGGATTTACTATATTTGAACATGGATTTATAGCTTATAAACATGATATAGCAATTAATCTTATTATCACTTCTTTGATTATTATTGGAGGGCTTGGATATTTTGTTTTGGTTGAATTATACTTTTTTCAAAGAAAAAAATTGCAAAATTTAAGCCTACATACAAAAATGGTTGTTGTTGCAAGTATTTTTCTTATTTTCTCTTCAACGCTTATTATTTTTGCTTTTGAATACTCAAATCCTCAAACTATAGGACATTTTTCATTTTTTGATAAAATTTTAAGCTCATATTTTATCGCTATTAATTACCGCACAGCAGGATTTAATACCTTAGATATGGGACATTTGCATGATGCAAGCTTATTTTTTGGATCATTGTTTATGGTTATTGGTGGTGCACCAGGTGGAACAGCTGGGGGTATGAAAGTAACAACTGTAATGGTTTTATTGCTCTATGCTTATTGGAGTATCCGCGATGGAAGAGTTAGAATTTTTGGACATGAAATTCCAAGAGAAACTATATCTAAAGCTTTTATTATAGCTGTAGGTTCAGCTGTTTATATAGTAATAGCTGTTATTTTGCTTTCCTTGCTAGAGTCAAAATTTGATTTTATAGCCTTGCTTTTTGAAACTTCTTCGGCTTTTGCAACCGTAGGAATTTCAGTGGGAAATGGTGGAACTTTATCTTTATGTGCTTTATTTAGTGATCCTAGTAAGGTGATTATCATCATTATGATGCTAAGTGGCAGGATAGGTGTTTTTGCTTTTTTACTCTCGGTATTCAAACAAGACAAAGCTATTCATTTAAAATTCCCTGAAGGAAAGGTTAATTTATAAAGGTAAAATCGTGAAAAATCTTAATTATGGAATCATAGGACTTGGAAAATTTGGCTCAGTTGTAGCAGATGAACTCATTGCTGGAGGTCATACTGTTATCGTTGCGGATAAAGATGAGGAAGCTTTAAAAAGTATACAAAATCCTCCAAGCTATGCTTATATTTTAGATTCTACAAATATTTCAGCCCTAAAAGAAGCAGGCTTTCATGATGTTGAAGTTGTTATTGTTAGCATAGGAGAAAATGTTGAAAAATCAATCCTTACTCTTATGGCGCTTAAAGATATAGGTGTTAAAAATATCATTGCTAAAGCAACCTCTAATATCCATGGTCAAATTCTTTCTAAGTTAGGTGCAACAAAGGTTATTTATCCTGAAAAAGAAAGTGCTAAAAGACTAGTAAAAGAATTTTTAACTAAAGATGCTGATTATGAAGTTTTTGATCTTTCAGCAAATACTATACGAGCTATTAAGATCAATATAGATGAAAAATTAGCAGGAAATTCTTTAAAACATGTAGCACAAAATATGAAAGTGATTTCTTATAAAAAATTAAATAGTGACTGGGAAATACTACCTGATTTAGAAACCACGACAGTTTATAGTGGAGATGTTGTAATACTCCTTGGAACAGTTAAAGAACTTAGAGAATTTGAACACTAAGCAAGATTTAAAGCCTTACAAGCCTTTACAAAACGCTTTAAGGCTGTTTTTTCTTTGGTAGAAATTTTATGATATATAACTTCATCTAAATAATATCTAACATCTTTTATATCTAAATCCCTTGTTTTGGCATAATTTTGCAGTATATAATAAGGAATTTTAATCTTTGTTTTTGGAAATTTTTTCAAAATTTGTTTATATAAAGCTTTTTTTTGCACACAAGAAAATCTAGCAAAAACAAAAGGCAATCCTGTTTTTTCGTGCCATTTTACACATAAATCGATATATTTAGAAGGATCTTTTAGATAAAGCTTTAAAGCCTTATCACCTATAATTACTTTTCCATCTTGTTTTAATACTTTAGCCAGAGCGTTTGAAGTTGCTGAACTTGGATCTTTGGCATTTGATGTATTTTTTTCTACTAATACACTTAAAACTCTTTTATTGGCACAAATACCCAAATCTAAATTTTTATATTTTTTTCTAGCACTTTCTATGCTTGAAATGATAGCTGCATCAATTCTTCTATAAAATAAATCTTTATTTAGCTTACTTGGAACTCCTTTTTTATACTCCATACTTGCTTTATAACCATTAGGTAGGGGATATTTCTTAAGATATATATGTAAAGGTAAAAGATTAATATAATCAATTTTTCCAAAAATCATCTCTTTTATAGAGTGTTAAACACTCTATCTCCTGCATCTCCAAGCCCTGGGATAATATAACCTTTTTCATTTAAACCTTCATCAATACAAGCCACAAAAACTTCTACATCATCATGCATTTGGCTAAATTTTTTCAAACCTTGTGGAGCAGCAAGTATGGATATAAATTTTATTTTTTTAACTCCTTGGCTTTTTAAAAAATTACAAGCATCTATAGCAGTCCCACCTGTAGCAAACATAGGATCTATAACAATAGCAGTGCGTTTTTTTGCATCTTTGGGAAGTTTTTGAAAATAAAAATCCGCCTTTAAAGTTTCTTCATTTCTCACAAACCCCAAAAACCCAACACTTGCATCAGGAATCATCTTAAAAACACTTTCAAGCATTCCTAATGCAGCTCTTAAAATAGGACAAATCATAATCTTTTCATCAAGTTTTTTTACTATAGTTTTTTGTATAGGTGTTGAAATTTCAATTTCTTTTAAAGAAAAATCTTTACTCACTTCAAAAAGCAAAAAAGATGAAATTTCATCGATTAACATACGAAATTGAAAGGGCTTTGTCTCTTTAGCCCTTAAAATTCCTAACTTATGTTCGATCAATGGATGATTGATACAATGAATATTTTTCATTTTAAGCTTTCAAAATAAGCTTTCTCGTTAAAATTTTTTACCTTAGCCACACCATCTTTTACCGCAGCTGCTGCTACAGCTGTACTTACTGCAGCTTTTACTCTTTCATCAAAAGGTTTTGGTATGACATAATCTCTTCCAAATTCTAAGGTACTTAAATTATAAGCCTTTTTAACTGCATCACTTACAGGAAGTTTTGCAAGATCTGCTAATGCTTTAGCAGCCGCTACTTTCATATTTTCAGTGATTTTACTTGCACGCACATCTAAAGCCCCACGGAAAATAAAAGGAAAACCTAAAACATTATTGATTTGATTTGGATAATCACTTCTTCCTGTTCCTACAATCGTATCTTTTCTAAGTCTAGCTACATCTTCAGGCATCACTTCAGGAATAGGATTTGCCAAAGCAAAAATCACAGGATCTTTTGCCATGCTTAAAACCATTTCATCATCAAGAATTTTTGGCGCACTAAGTCCTAGGAAAACATCAGCTCCTTTTAAAACTTCTTTTAAAGTCTTTTCCTTAGAATCAACAGCAAATTCAAGCTTTTGAGGAGTTAAATCATTTCTATCTTTAGAAATCACTCCTTTGCTATCTACTAAAATAATATTTTCAACCCCTAAATTTCTATACATCTTAGCACTTGCTATACCTGCGGCACCTGCGCCACTTACAACCACCTTAATGTCTTTAAATTTTTTACCGCTTATCTCCATTGCATTCATAAGCCCTGCAGTTGAAATAATAGCTGTTCCGTGCTGATCATCGTGCATTACAGGAATTCCTAAATCTTGTAAAGCCGCTTCGATTTCAAAACATTTTGGAGCAGCTATATCTTCTAAATTTATCCCGCCCACAGTTGGAGCCAAAGCTTTGCAAAAATTTACAATCTCTTCCACACTATGAACATCAATTTCTATATCATAAGCATTGACATTTGCAAATTTTTTAAACAAACAAGCCTTACCTTCCATAACAGGTTTTGAAGCCTGCGCTCCTATGTTTCCAAGTCCTAAAACAGCAGAACCATCACTAACTATAGCTACTAAATTAGCCTTATTTGTATAAGTATAAGCAAGCTCATTATCTTTAGCGATTTCAAGGCAAGGTTCTGCAACTCCTGGGCTATACGCCAAAGATAGATCATGGCTTGTAGCCATTGGCTTACTTGGTACAATATCAATTTTCCCACCTAAATGGTATTTTAAAGCTTCTTCTTTTAAATTCATTTTATTTTCCTCTAACTTTTAAAAAATTTTCTATTCTTTTTTTGCACTCATCAACCTCTAAAAATTCTAATACTTCAAAAATACTAGGACTTACCGCACTCCCTGTTAAAGCTATGCGTATAGGCTGAGCCAAATCTTTTAACTTTGCTTCTTTTTTTTCTAAAAAATCATTTGTAAAATCTTCAAAATCTTTACCTGTTTTTTGATCTTTAAGTGTATTAGCAAATGCTTGGAGCAATTCTAAATTATTTTTGTTAATAAATTTTTGTACTGCATTTTCATCATAATTTTGCGGCGCATTAACTATACTTTTTGCACCATTGATAATATCATGCAAGGTTTTTGCACGCTCTCTTAATAAATCAAGTAAAAATCCTGCCTTTTCACAAACAGATAAATCAAAGCCAAGATCCTTAAGCTGACGGTTAATCTCTTCAAAAGGCAAAGTTTTAATATAATGAGCGTTAAGCCATTCAAGCTTTTTAGCATTATAACAAGATGCGCTTTTATTAATATGATAAGGGTCAAAAAGTTTTTTCAAATCTTCTAATGAAAAAACCTCATCATCACCATGGCTCCAACCTAAACGCACAAGAAAATTAAGCAAAGCTTGAGGTAAAATTCCCATTTCTTTGTATTCCATAACATCAGTTGCCCCATGTCTTTTTGAAAGCTTTTTACCATCTTCTCCATGTATCATAGCCACATGAAAAAATTTAGGAATTTTAAAACCCAATGCCTCATAAAGCACAATTTGTTTAGGAGTATTTGAAAGATGATCATCTCCGCGAATCACATCACTTACCCCCATTAAAGCATCATCAATAACAACAGTAAAATTATAAGTTGGAGTTCCATCACTTCTTGCAATGATAAAATCATCCATTATATCCTCTGCTTTAAATCTCACCTCGCCTTTAACCCCATCTTCAAAAACAATCTCACCGCTTTGAGGTGCTTTAATACGCACAACAGGCTCTATACCCTGAGGTGGCGTGCCTGTAAATTCTCTATATCTTCCATCATATCTTGGGCGCTCTTTGGCAGCTTCTTGCTTGGCGCGCAATTCTTCTAATTCTTCTTTACTCATATAACAATAATACGCTTTACCTTCATCTAAAAGCTTTTTAACATATTCTTTATAAAGATCAAAACGCTCTGATTGGTAAGTTACTTCTCCATCATGTTCTAAACCGCACCATTTAAAAGCTTCGATAATTGCTTTAGTAGCTTCTTTGGAATTTCTTTTTAAATCCGTATCTTCGATACGAAGTAAAAAATTTCCACCATTTTTTCTAGCGTATAAATAATTATAAAGAGCTGTTCTAAGTCCACCTATGTGCAAATACCCTGTTGGGCTTGGAGCAAAACGCGTTGTAAGTTTTTCGTGCATTTTTTGCCTTTTCTTAAATTTTTATTGATATAATGCGATATTTATACTTAAACAAAGGTTTGAAATGAAAAAAATTTTATTAAGTTTTGCATTTTTTGCAAGTTTAGCTAGTGCAAATACCATTAATGCTATAGCTGTAGTTGTAGATAAAGAGCCTATCACAACTTATGATATAGATCAAACTATGAAAGCACTTAAAATTGATAGAAATAAAGCTTTAGGCGTACTCATCAATGAAAAAATGGAAATTTCACAAATGAAACAACTAGGTATTGTAGTCAATGATCTAGAGCTTGATGATGCTATAAATAAAATGCTTGCTCAAAACAAAACGACTTTAAATGCTTTCAAAGCAAATTTAAAATCCAAAAATCAAAGCTATGAACAATTTCGTGCAAATTTTAAAAAAGATTTAGAAAAAAGAAAGCTTTATGAAAAAATCGCAAGTATGGCAAAAACTGATTTTAGTGATGATGGAGCAAAAAAATTTTTCGAACAAAATAAAGATAAATTCACTTTTTATACACAAATTAATGCAAATATTTATCTATCAAACAATCCTCAAACTTTAGAAAATATCAAAAATACAAAAAAAACAATCCTTAAACCACAAAATGCATCTTTAAACACAAGTAATGCCGATCCAAGACTTTTAGGGCTTTTATCACAAATTCCTGTTGGAGGCTTTTCCCCTATTTTAAATGGAAAAAATGGCTATGAACTCTATGAAGTTAAAAGCAAAGATGGGGCACAAACTCCTGAATATGAACAAGTTAAAAATGAAGTTTTAAACGCTTATGTAAGCGAACAAAGACAAAATTTCATACAGGATTATTTTGATAAACTCCGCTCTAAAATCAATATAGAATATTTAAGATAAAAATTACAATTAAAATTTCCCTTTAATAGGGAAATTTTAATGTCTTGCAAGATAATTTGTATCGTAGTTATTATTAATAAAATCAGGATTTTCCATCATAGAAAGATGAAAATCTTTGGTTGTTTTTATCCCACTTATAAGCAACTCATCTAAAGCTACTTTCATTTTTGCAATAGCTTTATTACGATCTTCTGCCCAAACTACAAGTTTGCCTATCATAGAATCATAATAAGGAGGCACGCTATAGTCTTGATAACAATGACTTTCCATTCTGACATTGCGTCCTGCGGGTGGAATGTATTTAGTAATCTTACCTGGACTTGGCAAGAAAGTTTTGGAATCTTCAGCTGTGATTCTACATTCTATAGAATGCCCATTTAATTTAATACTTTCTTGAGATGGTAAAGCATAACCTTCTGCTACTTTAATCATTTGTTCTATGATATCAATCTCACTTACCATTTCACTTACACAGTGTTCAACTTGCAAACGCGTATTCATTTCTATAAAATAAAAATCCAAATTTTTATCTACCAAAAACTCAAAAGTTCCCGCACCTTCATATCCTATAGCTTTAGCTGCCTTAATAGCAGTTTCATGAAGTCTAGTGCGTGTTTTTTCATCAAGCAAAATCGCAGGGGATTCTTCTATAAGTTTTTGATGGCGTCTTTGCATAGAACAATCTCTTTCGCCCACATGAATCACATTGCCAAAACTATCTCCTATAACCTGCACTTCTATATGGCGTGGATTTTGTATGTATTTTTCCATATACATAGTTCCATCGCCAAATGCTGTCATAGCCTCGCTTTCAGCTGACCAGTACGCTTTTTCAAGATCTTTTTCATTTTCAACCACACGCATACCACGACCACCACCACCTGCAGCTGCTTTTAAAATCACAGGATAACCTATTTCTTTGGCAAGTTTTTTAGCTGCTTCAGCTCCTGCCAAAGCCCCATCGCTTCCTGGGATCACAGGTACGCCTGCTCTTTGCATGACTTGTTTTGCTTTTGATTTATCACTCATTAAATTCATAGCTTCCACAGAAGGACCTATAAATTTGATGTTATGTTTAGCACAAATTTCAACAAAATTTTGATTTTCACTTAAAAATCCGTATCCTGGAAAAATCGCATCTGCTTCAGCAATTTCAGCTGCTGTAATAATAGCTGGGATATTTAAATAGCTTTCAGAACTTCTTGCTTTGCCTATACAAATGCTTGCATCAGCGTATTTTAAATACAAAGCATCTTTATCTGCTTCAGAATACACACAAATTGCTTTTTTACCCATTTCTTTAATCGTTCTTAAAGCACGCAGTGCTATTTCTCCACGATTAGCAATTAATATGCTTTTAATTTCCATTTTATAATTTCTCCACCGCAAATAAAGGCATTCCAAATTCTACAGGCTGACCATCAGCAACTAAAATTTCAGCGATCCTACAATCAAATTCCGCTTCAATTTCATTCATGATTTTCATCGCTTCGATAATAGCTATAGTATCGCCTTTTTTAACCGTACTACCTACTTTTACAAAAGGTGCTGCACCTGGACTTGGAGCTTGATAGAAAGTTCCTACCATAGGGCTGTTTATACTTGGTTTGTTTGATTTTACACTTTGACTAGGTTGAGCTTCGTTTACAACGCTTACATTGATAGGTTGTGGAGCTGGAACTGGAGGACAAACAGGAGCTGGAACATCGCAGCACATATCTCTTTCAAGTTCTATTTCAAAACCATCTTGTTCTTTGATCTTAATTTTACTAATATTTGCTTCAGCAAAAAGGTTGACTAACTCTTTAATTTCTTCTTTTGTCATAAAATTCTCCTACAAAAATTTAAGAACTTAACCTTGTATTATATAAAAAAACTTGAAATTTAACTTTAAAAAAGAAAAAAATCATAAAAAATATAGATTTTTTAGGTTATAATCCTTACAAAAAATTACAAATATTAAAAAGGTTAAAAATGGGCTTAAAAGCGGATAATTGGATAAGAAAAATGGCATTAGAACACAAGATGATCGAACCATTTTGCGAAGCAAATATAGGAAAAGGTGTGGTAAGCTATGGACTTTCAAGCTATGGTTATGATATACGTGTAGGGCGTGAGTTTAAAATTTTTACCAATGTTAATTCAACTGTAGTGGATCCAAAAAATTTCGTAGAAGAAAATGTAGTAGATTTTGAAGGCGATGTATGTATAGTTCCTGCAAATTCTTTTGCCCTAGCTAGAACTATAGAGTATTTTAAAATGCCTGATAATGTCTTAGCTATTTGTCTTGGCAAAAGCACTTATGCAAGATGTGGCATCATCGTCAATGTTACCCCTTTTGAACCAGGTTTTGAAGGACATATCACTATAGAAATTTCAAATACTACACCTTTACCTGCAAAAATTTATGCCAATGAAGGTATAGCGCAAGTGTTGTTTTTGCAAGGCGATGAAAAATGTGACACCACTTATAAAGATAAAAAAGGCAAGTATCAAGCCCAAACTGGCATAACCTTGCCAAGAATTTTAAAATAGGAACACTTATTGCTTTAATTTTAAAAAAAACTTAAGCAAAGGAAGGCAAAATGTTTAACAAAAAAAATATCTTAATCACGGGCGGAACAGGCTCGTTTGGAAAAACTTATACTAAGGTTTTGCTAGAAAACTATAAACCTAATAAGATTATCATTTATTCTCGTGATGAGCTCAAACAATTTGAAATGGCAAGCGTTTTTAATGCTCCTTGTATGCGTTATTTCATAGGAGATGTAAGAGATAAAGAGCGTTTAAGTGCTGCTATGCGTGATGTGGATTTTGTTATACATGCTGCTGCAATGAAGCATGTGCCTATTGCTGAATATAACCCTATGGAATGTATAAAAACAAACATACACGGTGCGCAAAATGTCATCGACGCTTGTTTTGAAAATGGGGTTAAAAAATGTATCGCTCTTAGCACAGACAAGGCTTGCAATCCTGTAAATTTATACGGCGCAACCAAACTTGCAAGCGACAAGCTTTTTGTCGCTGCAAACAATATAGCAGGCAACAAACAAACACGCTTTGGTGTTACAAGATATGGCAATGTTGTAGGTTCAAGAGGATCGGTAGTACCTTTCTTTAAAAAACTCATCAGCGAAGGAGCTAAAGAACTTCCTATCACCGATACAAGAATGACTCGTTTTTGGATCAGCCTTGAAGATGGAGTGAAATTTGTACTGAGCAATTTTGAAAGAATGCACGGAGGAGAAATTTTCATCCCTAAAATTCCTTCGATGAAAATCACCGATCTAGCTCATGCTTTAGCTCCTCATTTAAGTCATAAAATCATAGGTATCAGAGCAGGAGAAAAGCTACATGAAATCATGATTTCAAGCGATGATAGTCATTTAACCTATGAATTTGAAAACTACTATGCCATAAGCCCTAGCATTAAACTTGTAGATAAAGATAATGACTTTAGTATCAATGCCCTAGGCGAAAAAGGACAAAAGGTAAAAGATGGTTTTTCTTATAGTTCGGATAATAATCCTTTATGGGCAAGCGAAAAAGAACTTTTAGAAATCATCAATCACACCGAAGGTTTTTAAAATGCTTACTTATTCTCATCAAAACATCGATCAAAGCGATATAGATGCGCTTACAAAAGCTTTAAAAGATGAAATTTTAACAGGGGGTAAAAAGGTAAATGAATTTGAAGAAGCCCTTTGTGAATATATGGGCGTAAAACACGCTTGTGTATTAAACTCAGCCACTTCAGCCCTTCATCTTGCCTACACAGCACTAGGTGTCCAAGAAAAAATCGTTTTAACTACCCCTTTAACCTTTGCCGCTACAGCTAATGCGGCCTTAATGGCTGGAGCTAAGGTAGAGTTTATCGACATTAAAAACGATGGCAATATTGATGAAAAAAAACTAGAAGCAAGACTTTTAAAAGAGAGTGAAAATATAGGAGCTATTAGCGTGGTAGATTTTGCGGGCAATAGCGTTGAAATGGATGAAATTTCAAACCTTACTAAAAAATACAATATCCCTTTAATCGATGATGCAAGCCATGCTTTAGGTGCTTTGTATAAAAGTGAAAAAGTAGGAAAAAAAGCCGATCTTTCTATATTTTCTTTTCACCCTGTTAAGCCTATCACTACTTTTGAAGGTGGGGCTGTGGTGAGTGATAATGAAGAGCTTATCGATAAAATCAAGCTTTTAAGAAGCCATGGTATTGTTAAAAAAAGGCTTTGGGATAGCGATATGGTAGAACTTGGCTATAATTACCGCTTAAGTGATGTTGCTTGTGCTTTAGGGATAAACCAGCTTAAAAAACTCGATCACAATCTTGAAAAACGCGAAGAAATCGCAAATTTTTACGATAAAGAATTTGAAAAAAATCCTTATTTTTCCACGATAAAAATCAAAGACTATAAAAAAAGTTCAAGACATTTATATCCTATTTTGCTTTTTCCTGAATTTTATTGTCAAAAAGAAGAACTTTTTGAAAGCTTACTTCATGCAGGAATTGGCGTACAGGTACATTATAAACCAACTTATGAGTTTAGTTTTTATAAAAAACTCTTGGGGGAAATCAAACTCCAAAATGCGGATAATTTTTACAAAGCCGAGCTTAGCATACCTTGTCATCAAGAAATGAATCTAAAAGATGCAAAATTTGTCAAAGATACTTTATTTAGCATTCTTGAAAAAGTTAAAAAGGGATATTGTGGATAAGCTAGACTTTAGAAGCCAAGATTTTAGCCAAACTGGAAAGGCTATGTATGAACTAGCTTGTGAACTTTTTCCTATCCCTAGGAGTATCACAGGGCAAGGTTTTAGAGATAGCTTAGAAATTTTAAATAAAACTCTGGGGGGGGGTATACTCAAATTTCACTCTATAAAAAGTGGCACAAAGGTTTTTGACTGGATAGTCCCTGATGAATGGAATGTTAAAGAAGCCTATATCATCACTCCAAAAGGAGAAAAAATTTGTGATTTTAAAAAGCATAACTTGCACCTTCTAAACTATAGCGAAGCCATCGATCAAGAAATCGAACTAGAAGAACTTCAAGATCATCTTTACTCCATAGAAGAAATGCCCGATGCTATTCCTTATGTAACGAGTTATTATAAAAGGCGTTGGGGATTTTGTCTCACGCACAACGAAAGAAAAAAACTCAAAAAAGGCAAATACAAAGTCTATATCGATGCAAAACACGATGAAAATGGAGTTTTAGATTATGCTGATTTTATCCTACCTAGTACGCAAAACTCAAAAGATGAAATTTTAATTTCAACCTATCTTTGCCACCCTTCCATGGCAAATAATGAGCTTAGTGGCCCTGTAGTGAGTATTTTCTTAGCAAAATGGCTTTTGGGTTTAAAAGAAAGAAGATATAATTACCGCTTTGTCATCATCCCTGAAACCATAGGCTCTATAGTCTATCTTAGCAAACATTTAGAGTGTTTAAAAAAACATGTTAAAGCAGGCTTTGTGCTTTCTTGCTTAGGCGATGATCATACTTACTCACTCATACACACAGTTAAAGAGAACACTCTAAGCGATAAAGTCGCCCTGCATACGCTCAAAAATAAAGAAAATTTCAAAGCTTTTAGTTTTTTAGATCGTGGAAGTGATGAAAGACAATACAATGCCCCACTTGTAAATCTTGGCATAGTAGGGGTATGTCGCACAAGGTATGGTGACTATGATGGATATCATAACTCAAAAGATGATCTCAATTTTATCTCTGAAAAAGGTTTAATGGGTGGACTTCAAAGCATGCAAGAAATGATTTTAAATCTAGAAATCAACGCCGTATATGAAAACACCATAGTATGCGAACCCAATCTTGGCAAAAGAGGATTATATCACACCCTTAGCACTACCAATGACATTCCTTTGGCTTGTAATTTTTTGGCTTATTGCGATGGAGAGAATGATATCATCGATATAGCCAATATCTTAAATATGCAAGCTTATGAATTTAAAGAACTTTTGGAAAAAATAAAATTTTATGGACTGGTAAAATGAAATATTTTTTAGAACACAACGACAAAAAATACTCCGATAAAGATTTAATAGATGCTTTTTATCAACTAGGTATAAAAAGAGGCGATATTTTATGCGTACATACAGAACTTTTTAACTTTGGCGTGCCTTTGCTTTCTAGAAATGAATTTTTACAGACTATACTCAATTGTTTTTTTGAAGTTATAGGTCAGGAAGGCACTTTGATCATGCCAACCTTTACTTATAGTTTTTGCAAAAATGAAGTTTATGACAAAATAAATTCCAAAACAAAAATGGGAGCATTAAATGAATATTTTCGCAAACAAACAGGAGTAAAACGCACAAACGATCCTATATTTTCTTTTGCTATAAAAGGAGCAAAAGAAGAATTATTTTTAAAAGATACAACAAGTTGTTTTGGGGAAAATTGTGTTTATGAGATTCTAACTAAAGAGAATGGAAAATATATATTTTTTGGTTTAAATGAAGGGCACGCTCTAGTTCATTACGCAGAAGAAAAAAATACAACTTTTTGTAGATATTTTAAAAATTTTAAAGGTATTTTAATAAATGAAGAAGGCAAAGAAAAAAACATAACCATTGACTATTATGTTAGAAATTTACAACAGTCTTATTTATGCGATATTAATAAAATTAATCCTATAATTCAAAAAACACAAAATTACAAAAAAATCAATTTTGCTAAAAATTTTATAGAAATTTATAATACCAAAGAATATGTTCAAGCGATATGCAAAGCTTTAACTAATGATAAATTAGCCATATATACGAAAGGTAAATAATGAGAGAATCAAAATTTTACAAAAACATATTTAAAATTAAAACCATTTATTTATAAATTGAAAACCAAAAAGGCAAATCATGACAACTCATATCTACGATTTTTTAGAAAAAAGCTTAATCAAATTTAGCAAAAAAACTGCTTTTGTAGAACCTTTTGCCAAGGAAAGAAAAGAAATCACTTATAAAAACTTTGATCTTTTTTCTAAAAAACTAGCTAGTGAAATTTTAAAAACTTTAAAAAATGATAACCCTACTCAAGCTCCTGTTTTAATCATCTTGCCTAAAGGGATTGATTGTTTGATTTCATTTTTTGGAGTGGCATTAAGTGGAAATTTTTATACCCTTTTAGATGAAAAAAGTCCTAAAGAAAGAATAGAAAAAGTTATAGAAGTTTTAAAACCTAAACTTTTTATCACTTCAAAGGACTTAAATTTTAACTTAGATTTGCCTACACTTTATACACAAGACTTTGAAAGTTTTAATATAGATGAGAGTTTGCTAAAAACTGCAAAAGAAAAACACATAGATACTAATTTACTCTATGTTCTTTTTACAAGTGGAAGTACAGGTATTCCTAAGGGAGTAAGCATAACACACAAGAGTGTGATTGATTATACTTTTTGGGTGTGTGAGACTTTTAAATTTGATGAGAATGAAATTTTAGCCAATCAAGCGCCATTTTATTTTGACAATAGCATTTTAGATATTTTTTCAAGTATAAAATCAGGAGCGACTTTACATCTTTTACCTAATCATCTTTTCGCCTTTCCAAATAAAATTTTAGAATGCCTTGAAAAAGAAAAAGTAAGCACTATATTTTGGGTACCTTCGGTGCTGATTTATTTTGCAAATACTGAAGCTTTGAATAATTTTAGTTTAAACGCCTTAAAAAAGATACTTTTTTGTGGTGAAATCATGCCTAATAAACAGCTAAATATTTGGCGTAAACACTTACCCAATACTTTATTTGCCAACCTTTATGGCCCAACAGAAATCACTGATGTGTGTTCTTTTTATATCATAAATCGCACTTTTAAAGATGAAGAGCTTTTACCCATAGGCAAAGCATGTAAGAACACAGAACTTTTAGTTTTTGATGAAAATATGAATTTCATAAGTCCTAAACAAATAGACATTAAAGGGGAGCTTTACGTGCGTGGAACTTCTTTGTCTTTAGGGTATTATAATGACAAAGAAAAAACCAAACAAGCTTTTACTCAAAGTCCTTTACATGATAATTATTTAGATTTACTCTATAAAACAGGAGATATAGTTTCTTATAATGAATTTGGCGAACTTTTATGCTATGGAAGAGTGGATAATCAGATAAAATATATGGGGCATAGGATAGAACTTGGAGAAATAGAAAGCGTGATTAACTCTCATGCAAGTGTAAAAAATAGTGCTTGTATTTTTAAAGAAGATATTATTTGTTTTTATGAAAGCGAAAAAGAGATTAATTTTAAAGCTTTTTTAAAAGATAAATTACCTTCTTATATGATCCCAAAAAATTTTATTAAAATTGACAAATTTAAACTCAATCAAAATGGTAAAATTGATAGGAAAGCTTTAAAAGAACTTGTTTAAATAAATATTTTATAATTTCAAAAAACCAAAGGAGAAAATATGCAAGAAATCAAACAATTTTTTATCAATATAGAAAGAACAGATATCAATGAAAGTATGGAAAATCTAGTAAGTGAAGATTTTATCGATAGTATCGATATCATGGCTTTGGTTGCTGAAATAGAAAAATTTTATAAAAAACCCTTAAAAGCAGAATTTATCACACCTGAAAATTTTGAAAGCTTTGAAAATATCAAAAAAATGCTTGAAATTGCAATGAAAGACTAATCTTTCCTTGCAAGTTCGAGTTGTTCTTTTAAAGAACTGATGATTTCATTTTTAGAAACAATAATTTGCGCTATAAAATCCGCCACATCATCCCAGTCTTTGCTTAGTGTATGAGTTAAAGTATAATTTTGTTCATATTCTTCCCAACTTACAGGAGTAAAAAGAGAATTTTTATGCGGGAAATATTTGTTTTTTACCCATTCAAGCGAAGAAGCAAAATAATCCACATAAGCTTTGGCAATATCTTTTTGCACTGCAAATTTTAATCTTTTTTCTTTACTGCCTTCAAATTTTCTTCTTGCCATAAAAAGCAAAGAATTAAGATTATCCTGCTTTAAATCTTTTTGATTTAATCTTGACATAAGCTCCATTCCTAAAAGATTAAAACTTTCATTTTTGGTTTGTTTTAAAACAAAACTCTCATCCCATTCAAGTCCTAAATGATAAACAAAATCTTTAAGCAAAGTCCCTCCTACATAATCCTCTCTTAGAAGTCTTACTATCAAATTTTCTTCTCCAAATACCTCAGCATGAGTTTTGCAAATCCATTCATAGTCAAAAATATATTTTCTAGGATGATCTTGCGGAGCAAAATCAGCAGAATAATACCCCATATTGTTTTTATGATCTTGAGAACAATGAGAATTTAAATAACCCAAAGTATCTCTAAAATACACAATAATATAAATTTGAGTAAAACCTAACTCTCTCATAATCTTTTCTAAAATTTCTACATGTTTTTTAGTAGAAAAATCCCAAACTATACCCTCAGCTGAAAAAATAAATTTTTTATCTTTATGTAAAGCACTTTCACTTTTAAAATTTTCTATAGTTCTAAGAAGTCTTTCATTTGCGATATGACTTAAAACACTCTCTTTTTTTAAAATATCTTCTTTTTGAACCAATTCTAAAACCATATCCACCAAAGCCCAGTGTCTATTTGCCACTCTAAGACTTTTTGGGTAAATATAACCTTTTTGCAAAAGCTTTTCTTCATTTTGCATCAAAAAACCTTGTTTTTCTTGATTTCCTGTATTGGTAGTTCCTATATGTAAATATGCTGTCATTTTATATATCCTTTGTCTTTATTTTAGTTTATTATCACTAATTCAAATTTGTCACCCACATCTTTAAATATAAACACTTTATTTCCACAAGGATAAGAGATGGAATTTTCTTGCATGAAAGATTTTCTTCCTTGTAATTTTTCAAGCATTAAAGGAAGTTCTTTTCTAAATAAAGCTCTATCAGTCATTCTAAGCCCATGTTCTAAACTTTTTATAAATCTACCATCTATCTCACTTTCATCTTTTATCAAATACAAAGTCGCATCATAGCCTAATTCTTTGTATGCTAAAAAAAGAGTTTGTTTATCTTTGGCTGTATTAAACTCATCTTTTAAACTATGATAAGATATAAAAATGATATTTTTGTTAATATTAGCCTGTATGGTTAAATGAGAAGAATTTAGCAAAGAACGAATCATATAATTTTCATTAGCAATAAAATAAGACGAATTTTCATCCTCTCTAATCCAATAAGTTTTGACAAACATTTCTATTAGCGTATTAGGATCATTGTAAATAAATTCAGGTTTATTTAATTTTCTTCCTATGATACACTCTAGTAATGGCAAAACAGTTCCTGAATTATCAATCACGCCATCCACATACCAAGGAGCTATTTTTGCTATGAGTAAAGATAGGTATCCTCCATAAGACCCCCCCCCATAAATTTTTGGTAAATCTGCAAATTTTGGAAAGCGTTTCACTAAATCTTTTAAAGCATTGATATGATCGATAGCAGGCATAATGCCAAAATTTTGATAATCCCCGTTAGGTGGGATAAAAGTTGAACTCAATTTCGCTTGATAATTTTGTACCAATCTTCCTTGTGATTTTAAAGTAGTAATATTCTGATTGAGCAATTCATAACATTGATGTGCATTTTGAATATCAACATCTATCTTAATACCTATATCTAATAAAGCTTGAGATAAATTTGACACATCCTCTTTTGTAAACATTGTAATTGCACTATATTTCTCAACATTTGATCTTCTGTGACAAAAACAATGATAAAAAACATGCACCGCTACAACATCAAATTTTTTAGCAATATATTCTCTATCAAAGTCTAAAAAAGAAATATTTGCATTAGCTCCAAAACCACCCACTATAAAAACTATAGCTTTGATATCTTTTTCATCATCATAACTTATACGGTATTCAAGCTTACTGGTTCTTTTAATACCTAGTTCTACATCATCACAAGAATCGATTTCAAAGGTTTGATTTATAAGCACTATTCCACCCTCTTTGCATTATTTTATTGTATTTTAAAGACAATTATACTTAAATTTTAGTAAAATACAACACAAAAAACAAGGCTTAGCTATGAAAAATCTTTGCATCATCCCTGCTCGTGGTGGATCAAAAAGAATTCCTAGAAAAAATATCATTGATTTTCTAGGTAAACCTTTAATCGCTTATAGCATAGAAAATGCTTTAAATTCAGGTATTTTTGATGAAGTAATACTTTCAAGCGATGATGAAGAAATCATAGAAGTAGCCTTAAAATATGGTGCAAAAGCTCCTTTTGTGCGTGATAAAAATTTAAGCGATGATTATGCTTCAAGCACTGCTGTAGTGCAAAATGCTATAGAAATTTTACAAAGCCAAAATCAAATTTATGATAATGTCTGCTGCCTTTATGCTACTGCTCCTTTGTTAAACAAAGATATTTTAAAACAAGCCTATGAAAAATTTATCCAAAATCAAAGCAAGTTTTTATTTGCTGCCACTGAGTTTGAGTATCCTATACAAAGGGCTTTTTATCTAAATGAAAACAATCAAGTTTATATGTTTGATGAAAAACATTATAAAAGCCGCTCACAAGACTTAACAAAAGCTTATCATGATGCAGGGGCTTTTTATTTTGGTACAAGTAAAGCTTGGCTTGAGGAAGATTTTATGTTTAAACCTCATTCTGGCGTATTTGTATTGCCAAGAAATTTAGTTTGCGATATAGACACCATGCAAGATTTGGAATTTGCAAAAATACTTTATAAGGCAAATCATGAAAGTACTTTTTAGAAGCGATAGCTCGAGTCAAATAGGCTTTGGACACATTAAACGCGATCTAGTCTTAGCTAAACAATACGATGATGTAAGTTTTGCTTGTTTGCCTTTAAAAGGCTCTTTGATTGATGAAATTCCTTATCCTGTTTATGAGCTTAGCAGTGAAAGTATCTACGAGCTTATTAATCTCATCAAAGAAGAAAAATTTGAACTTCTTATCATTGATCACTATAGCATCAGCGTAGATGATGAAAAACTAATCAAGCTTGAAACAGGGGCGAAAATTCTAAGCTTTGATGATGAAATAAAGCCTCATCATTGTGACATTTTACTTAATGTCAATGCTTACTCAAAAGCAAGTGATTATGAAGGTTTAGTACCTTTTAAATGTGAAGTAAGATGTGGTTTTTCTTATGCCCTAATCAGAGAAGAATTTTATCAAGAAGCCAAAGAAAATAGAGAAAAAAAATATGATTTTTTCATTTGCATGGGCGGAACTGATATAAAAAATCTTTCTTTGCAAATCGCTAGCGAATTACCTAAAACAAAAATCATAAGCATTGCAACCAGCTCTTCTAATCCCAATCTTAAAAAATTGCAAAAATTTGCAAAATTACATAGTAATATTAGATTATTTATCGATCATGAAAATATTGCAAAATTGATGAATGAAAGCAATAAACTCATCATCAGTGCAAGTTCTTTGGTCAATGAAGCCTTACTTTTAAAGGCAAATTTTAAAGCTATTTGTTATGTTAAAAATCAAGAGCTTACAGCATCTTGGCTAGCTCAAAAAGGCTATGAAGTGGAGTATAAGTATTGATAAAACTTAAAAATTTCACAGAACTTAACCCTCAAGAAATAAAGCTGATTTTTAAATGGCGTAATTACCCCGATATCAGTCAATTTATGAAAACAAAATACATTGATTTTGAAGAACATTTAAGATTTTTAAAAAATTTACATCAAGATTCTAGTAAAAAATATTTTTTAGTTTTTCAAGATGAGCAAATTATCGGTGTGATTGATTTTATCAATATCGCAGCTAAATCTTGCGAATTCGGACTTTATGCAAAACCTGATTTAAAAGGCATAGGACAAATTTTAATGAATGAAATCATAAAATACGCTTTTGAAATTTTAAAGATAAAAAGTCTAAAAGCTTGCGTTTTTAAGCAAAATCAAAGGGCTTTAAACTTATATTTAAAAAATAATTTTTATATTTATGATGAGGATGAAGAGATGTTTTATTTAGAACTTAGGGGGGGGTAGAGCTTAATCTTTACGCTAAGGTTCTTATTTTCAAAAGGCTTCTAGCATGAAAATAGCCATACTCACTTCACCTGATCAATGGTTCATCCCTTACGCTAAGAAACTCAATCAGCTTATAAAAAATTCTGAACTTTTTTTAAATCATAAAGAAATTTTGAATTTTGATATAGTTTTCATATTTTCTTATCATCAAATCATAGATAAAAAATTTCTTAAACAAAATAAACATAACATTGTCATCCATGCTTCAAATTTACCGCAAGGAAAAGGTTGGGCTCCACTTTTTCATCAAACTATAGAAGGTAAAAATGAAATTTCTTTTTCCCTTTTTGATGCTAATGAAAAAGCTGATAATGGTGATATTTATCTACAAAAAAATCTAAAATTAAATGGCTTGGAATTATACGAAGAGCTAAGAGAAAAACAAGCCACATTTATCCTTGATATGTGCTTAGAATTTTTAAAACTTTATCCTAATATAAAAGCTAAAAAGCAAAAAGAACAAAAAAATTTTTATCCTAAAAGAAACCCAAAAGATAGTGAACTTGATATCAATAAAAGTTTAAAAGAACAATTTAATCTTTTACGCATAGTTAGCAATGAAGAATTTCCAGCATTTTTTTATAAAGATAGCAAAAAATTTATCCTAAAAATTTACTCAAACAACATAAACAGCAAAGCTTCGATCTTAACATTGCATAATTATATCTATCTTTCTAAAAAAATCAAAGAAAAACTAAGATTTTATCGCAATCACCCACAAGTTAAAAAATATCTCTATACAACACATTATATATCGAAACAAGAACATAAAAAATTTATCCAAAAACTCAAAAAAACGAATAAAAAAAGTTATTTTTGTGTAAGTTATGGTAGTCAAATTTTAGGAAGTATAAATTTTGAAAAAATTTCAAACAATACTGCTACTTTTGGTTTTTTTGGCAACCCTTATACGACAAACATAGGAATAGGATTTACGCTAGAGTTTATTGCTACATTTTACTGTTTTTATATTATGAATTGCAAATACATTCATGTAGAGGTTATGAAAGATAACAAAAGCGTATTGCTACTCCATAAAAAATTTGGTTTTAAAAAAATTGATGATAGTGATAAAATCATAAAATTAGAACTTTGTAAAAATAATCATACATTTAACCCTTCCTCACCTTCTTAAACCTCTGACTTAATTCTAATCTATCTACAATCTCAACTTGAGTTGGAATTTTATAATTAGCCAATTTATCTTTACAATACATTCTTAATTGCTTTTTGAGTTCAAGGTTTGTAAATTCTACATTTACTTTTAAAACCACCTTTACACAAACACTTTGCCCTGTAATAGCATTAGCTTTTGCATACACTAAACAATCTTGTATATAGTCAAGCTCTAAAATCACCCCTTCAACTTCTTGAGGGACAACCTTCTCTCCTCCTACATTTATAAGCTCTTTACTTCTTCCTATGATTTTTATATATTCTTCTTCATTTTCTTTATAAAGCTCAACTAAATCTCCTGTTGCAAAATACCCTTCTTCATCAAATACACTATTATCAGCATTTAAATAGCCTAAGCTTTGAGTTTTGCTTTTTAAGTAAAGCTCATTATTAATAATTTTATAATCACAATCAACAATTTTAAAATATTTCTTAAAATGTTCATCTTTGTGATTTATAATTGAAACAGCATTAGTTTCACTTGTTCCAAAACTTTGCTTAAAAACAACATGAGGTAATAATTCTTTTAAAGAACATAAGAGATTTAAATCCATTGTTTCACTACCATAAATCACTATTTTTAAAGAATCTAAGTTATACATATTTAAATCGCTTAACATTAAAAGCCTGAGCATTGTTGCTGAACTTGGTAGAATTTCTACTTTATGATTCTCTAATGCTTCTAACACATCTTTAGGATTTCTTGTTTTTGGAATAACTAAACATGATCCACAAGAGAAAGAAGATAAAAAAACATCAACTCCAGCAACATGATCAGGTAGAAATAAAGCAGCAACTTTTAATAAATTTTTCTTTTTATTTAGATACTTATATAAAAAATTCTCCATATCATGAACAACAGCTTTAGGTTTTCCAGTGCTTCCACTTGAAAAAAGTATTAAACCACTTTTGCTCTGAATTTTTAATCTTTCTAACAAGGTAAAATTTTTTATATCATTGTATTTTTCTAGTTGTTTTGAAGAGGTGTTTAACGCCACTTCCACCCCAAAATCAGACAAGCTAAAATCTAAATTTTTTACTAGCAACGGAGCTATAATACATTTATTTAACGCCAAAGCAAAAAAATAACAAAAAAAATCATAACTATAATCCCCAAGCAAAGCAACAACAGTTGATTGAGGAATTTTTAATTCATCTTTGCATTTGACAATATCTTCACAAAACTGTTTATAGTTATATTTTTTTTCAAAAATCATACAGTCAAGTTCATCATATGATTGAAGCTTTTTTAAAAATAAAGAAAGATTATCTTTATCCATTAACTCCACCCAGATAAACTACTTGCGAGGTTATAAAATCGCTTTTTTCATTAAGAAAAAACTCGATGACATTTAACACATCTTCAAATTCCCCAAAGCGTTTAATAGCTTGCTGATTTAATAAAGCGTCCATTTTATTCTTGGGAACATTTTTAATTAAATCCGTTGGAACAGGCGTAGGGCCAACAGCATTTACGGTAATACCAAATTCGCTCAGTTCTTTAGCGCATACTTGAGTTAAATTAGCCAAAGCAGCTTTAGATGCTGCATATATAGCTTCACCTTCAAGTCTTAAAGGAGTAGCAACAGTGGCAAAATTGACTATACGAAAAGGCATGGTTTTTGTATTTTTATAATTTTTTTTATAAATATTACCCATAACTTTAGCAACTTCTCTTGTAAATAAAAAAGTACCAAAAACATTGGTATTAAAAATATTATTAACGCTTTTATAAGGCGTGGTCAAAATATGATTCATAGAAGCTATGCCTGCATTATTTAACAATACATCTATACGAGAAAATTCTTTACGCACAGCACGAACCATAGAAACTACTTTTTCTTCATCGCTCACATCAAGTTCAAAATGTCTATAATTTATATGATTTATACTCGAAGCACCTCTAGAACATCCACACACCATATGACCCAAAGAAAGATAATATTCACTTAATTGTTTGCCTATACCCTTTCTTGTTCCTGTTATAAGAATGACTTTTTGCATTTTATACCTTAATTTGACTTGCTATATATTGAGCTAGCGTTTGAACATCTTTAAAAGGAGAATTTCTCAAACTCATTGTTTTTTCATCTGCAAGAGTTATTTCTATATCAAGTTCTATAGCCAAACTCTCTTCTAAATCCGTAATTAAACTAACAAGAGCTAAAGAGTCTAAAAGACCTTCAATACCATAAATTTTAGTATTTTGAGTTGGATTTTTCAACTCTTCATTTTCTAGCTCATCAGCTAAATTTTTAAGCGAATTGATGATTAATTTTTGAATTTTTTCTTGCATTTTCCATCCTTTTTGATTAAAAATTATATTCTAACATAAAAGCCTTGCTTGGCTAATTCTTCTTTCACATCTTTAGGGGTGTACTTAGAAAAATGAAAAATATAAGCTCCTGCTAAAGCATCAGCGCCCAAATTTAAAGCCTTAACTCCATCACTTGGATTACTAAGTCCTCCATTGATAACAAGAGGAATTTTAAGTTTATTTTGAAAGATCTTTAAAAGTTCTAAATCATAACCCTTTGCTTTTCCTTCAAAATCCACAGAAGTTAAAAGAAGCTCCCCAGCACCTTTTTTTTCATATTCTAAAGCAAGTTCTAAAGGACTTTTTTCAAGTAAATTTCCCCTATCATAAACACAAAATTGCTCTCCTTTTCTTTTAACATCTATAGAACAAACTATACATTGAGAACCAAAACGATTAGCCGCTTTACTTATAAAATCCATATCTTCTAAGGCCTTAGAATTGATAGAAATTTTATCCGCGCCTAAATTTAAAATCTTTTGTATATCTTCAAGAGTTTTTATCCCACCACCTATAGTTAAAGGCATAAAACATTCTTTAGCAAGATCTTCTATGCTTTCAAAGTCTATTTCATCACTTTTTGAAGCATCTATATCTAAGATAATAAGCTCATCAACATTACGTGCATTATAAATTCGCATCGTTGAAGTTAAGTGCCCTATAGTACGAAAATCCTTAAATTCTATACTTTTAACAAGTTGTCCATTTTTTAATAAAACACAAGGGATAATTCTAGTTTTTAACATTTAAAGCCTTATAAAATTTTCTAGAAGTTTTAAGCCTAAATTTTGACTTTTTTCAGGATGAAACTGCGTAGCAAAAATATGATCTTTTTGCAAAGATGCCGCAAATTTATGGCCGTATTGTGCTTTAGCACTTATAAACTCATCTTTGCATTTCACATAAAAAGAATGCACAAAATAAAAATCACTTCTATTCTCTACGCCTTGATACAAAGGATCTTGTTTTAAAATTTCAAGTTCATTCCAGCCCATATGTGGAATTTTTAAATTTAAATCCTCTTCAAATTTGACTACTTCACCTTCTATAAAACCAAGTCCTTCGCAAACTCCACCTTCATAACCCCTTTCTAAAAAAAGTTGCATTCCCAAACAAATGCCTAAAATAGGTTTTTTTTGCACCAAAACTTGCTCTTTTAAAGCTTCTATAAAATCAAGCTCTTTTAAATTTTTCATCGCTTCTTTAAAAGATCCCACTCCAGGTAAAAGCAATTTATCGGCTTTTTGCAAATCTTTTGGATCTTGGGCTATGAAATTTTTAACTCCTATTTTTTCAAAAGCCTTAGCGACTGAGTTTAAATTTCCTGCCTTGTAATCAATGAGCGCTATCATTTTAAAATGCACTCGTCTTTTCTTACCAAAGAACCATCATAATCTCTTATAAACTCACCCTTTTCATCGCGTTTAAAGATTTTTTTATTAGTAAAAGAATCTACTATTTTTTGAAATTCTTCTTCGCTAAAACCGCTAAATTCAAGGTATTTTTTAATAGCCTTTGTTGGAACTCTGCCATCGTATTTATTGACTAATTTTACCCCTTGCTCTCGATTGATATAACCCAAACGAATATCAATGCAAGCATTATCTGTTGCTCTGCCAAAGCCGTATTTGCAGTATTTTAAATAATCATGCACATGATTAGAATAACAATCTAGATTTTCAAAATTTTCATAAGTAGTTTCTACAGGACGATCTGTAGTTAAAAAACCATGCTCTTTAGATACTTTAAGGTTTACCTTATAATCCCATTTAAAATAATACCCTAAAAAGAGCCCAGTCAAACCAACTCTTTGTATTTCTTCATCACTTGGATATGTATAAAAATAAAGATCTTTCTCGGTTAATCCTTGTACTCCTATCATATCTGAAACCCTATTTCCCAATAACCCCCCAAATTCCTCAAGCCAAGTTCTATCAAGCGTATTTCTTGTTTTGCTGCTTGCAGGGCCACCATACTCTATCTGCGGACTTTCACCCCAAATCATCAAAGGTATATTAAAATTTACAGCCATTCTTACAACGGTTGTAAAAATTCCCAAATGATTTTGCCATTCAGTATCTCCTGTTCTTTGAAATCCTTCCCTTGCTAAAATTTTATATACCTTAGGATTTCTTTTAACATGAATTAAATCCACACCGAGTTTATTTAAATTTTCTAAATTTTTACGCCCTATTTTTGTAGGTACACTAGGTTCAAAACATACACATAAAGGATTTAGTCCAAGATCGAGCATTCTTATAGTTTGAAAATGAGAATCCTTGCCGCCGCTTACTCCTATAACGCAATCATAAACAGGATGTTTTTTGTATTTTTTTATAAGTTCTAAAAATTCTTTTTCTCTTGCTTTCCAGTCAATTTCATAATTTTTACTTTCTTGAGAGCGACATGCATCACAAACCCCATTTTCATCAAAATGTAAGTCAGGCTTTGTATCTGGCATTACACATTTTTTACAAAATCTCATTTTTTCCCTTTTTTAAATTTATTTTATATATATCGTTATATTTAAATTTTATTTTATGATTTTATATATTTATATTATATAAAAATTAAAAAATGAATGAATTCTATGATTTAAATCCCTATGGCATTTTTTTGAAGAAATTCAAGCAAAATCATAACAAAGTCGTAATATTTATATAATATAAATATATAAATTGAAGAAATATATAATATAATTATATATCATTTTTAGTAGGAAATTTACCAAAGAAAGAAAAGCATGCAAATAGGAAATTTTAACACCGATAAAAAAGTTTTTATCATCGCAGAACTGAGTGCAAATCACGCAGGAAGTCTTGAGATGGCACTTAAAAGTATAAAAGCTGCTAAAAAAGCAGGTGCTGATGCGATAAAAATCCAAACTTACACTGCAGATAGCCTTACACTAAATAGCGACAAAGAAGATTTCATCATCCAAGATGGACTTTGGAATAAAAGAAAACTTTATGAGCTTTATGAAAGTGCAAAAACTCCTTATGAATGGCATTCTCAAATCTTTGAAACCGCACAAAATGAAGGCATACTTTGTTTTTCAAGTCCTTTTGCCAAAGAAGATTTAGAATTTCTAAAACGCTTTGATCCCATAGCTTATAAAATCGCTTCTTTTGAAGCTAATGATGAAAATTTCGTGCGTTTAATCGCCAAAGAAAAAAAACCTACCATCGTTTCAACGGGTATTGCCACAGAAGGAGAGCTTTTTAGAATATGTGAAATTTTCAAAGAAGAAAAAAATCCTGATTTAATCTTTTTAAAATGCACTTCAGCTTATCCTGCCGCCATAGAAGATATGAATTTAAAAGCTATGGTAAGTTTAAAAGAAAAATTTAATGTTGAAGTGGGATTAAGCGATCATAGTTTTGGCTCTTTAGCTCCCATTGTAGCAGTAAGCTTAGGTGCTAGAGTGATAGAAAAGCATTTTATGTTAGATAAAAATATAGAAAGTGAAGACAGTCAATTTAGCCTTGATTTTGATGAATTTAAAGCTATGGTAGATGCGGTTAGACAGGCCGAAAGTGCTTTAGGCGATGGTAAGTTAGACCTAGATGAAAAGGCGCTTAAAAACCGTGTTTTTGCAAGAAGCTTGTATGCAAGCAAAGATATCAAAAAAGGTGAAATTTTTAGCGAAGAAAATGTAAAATCCGTGCGTCCTTGCTTTGGACTACATCCTAAATTTTATCAAGAACTTTTAGGAAAAAAGGCTAGTAAAGATATAGAATTTGGCGATGCTTTAAAAGAAAGTGATTTCAGATGAATAAAGATCTTTTTTTAAAAAACACTCAAGCTTTGTTTGAAATTGATCAAATTTTAGCGTATAAATTACGTGCTTTAGAAAAAAATGATTTTAAAATACTGCAAAATGAAAATGGAATCAATTTTATCAAAGATAATATCACGCTTTATAAAAATCCTAATCAAGAGCTTTTAGAAAATTTAACTCTTTTTAAAAGCGAGTATAAAAAATATCCTGTATTATTTTTCTATGGTTTTGGAAATGGTATGTTTTACAAAGCCTTATGTGAAAATAAAAACCATAAACACATCATCATTTTTGAAGATGAGCTAGAAATTTTAGCCCTTGCTTTTCATTTGTTTGATTTTAGCAAAGAATTAAAAAATGAAAAATTAATACTTTTTCATACCACAAGCATTACCACTGCACAACTTACAACACTTTTTATGTATGAATACATACAAAAAAGTGTGAAAATTTTTAATCTTTTTATACATAGCGATTTTTATCTTAAATTCTATGCTCATCAAATACAAGAACTTAACAAAAAGCTTATTGAAAATATTCGCTTTATCGTTTTAGCTAAAGGAAATGATCCTTATGATTCCATCATCGGTATCAAACACATGCTTAATAATCTTCCTAAACTTTTAAACCATGGAATTTTTCAAAATTTTTTAAAAGAAAGAAAACAAAAAGTTAAAAATGCCATCATTGTTTCAACAGGACCTAGCTTAACCAAACAATTGTCTTTACTAAAAAAGTATGCAAATAAAGCCACTATTTTTTGTGCTGATAGTGCTTATCCTATTTTAGCAAAACATGATATAAAACCTGATTATGTTTGCATGTTAGAAAGAGATGATATAGTTTCTAAGTGTTTTGATAATGATTTTAAAGAATTTGATAAAGGAATTTTGTTTATCCTAGCTTCGGTGGTTCATAAAGAAGTTATTGAATTTCTTGAAAGAAATAATAGAGAATATATGCTAGTACATCGTCCTTTGCACTTTGCCGTATCATTAAATCTTAAAGAATTTGGTTATATTGGAGTTGGAGCAAGTGTTGCTAATATGGCTTATGAACTAGCCGCAAGTCTAAGGCATGAAAATATCATTTTCATAGGACAAGACTTAGCTTACGCAGAAGATGGAAGCTCTCATCCAAGAGAGCATATCTATGGAAATGAAGGAGAGAAAATACGCGGTGAAGTTTATACTCTTGCTTATGGAGGAGAAAAACAAGTAAGAACTCAACTCACTTGGAACTTGTTCCGACAAGCCTTTGAAAAAGATATTTTCTGGGCGAAAGAAAAATTAAAAATCAACACCTATAATTGCACCCAAGGGGGTGCTAGGATAGAAGGAACTATAGAAAAACCTTTTAAAGAAACATGTGAAGCTTTGCTTAAAGAAGATCTTAAAAAACCTTTTGACAGGCCTAAAATTTTAGAAAAAAATGAAATTAAAAATAAATTTTTACAAACTCAAAAATTGCTAATTAAAAATGTCGAACAAAGTGAAAAATTTATAAAAAAATGCCAAAACGAACTAAAAAAACTTAACTTTGAACTTAGTAAATCTCAACTTAATTTACAAGCTCTAATAAAAATTAAGCAAAACCTTTTAATTTTTTTTAAGGAGTTTAAAAGATTAAAACTTTTCAATGAACTCACTCAAGCCATATATTATCATAACGAATGCGAAATTATGCATTATGAAGTTTTAAATGATTTAGAACAAAATGAAAAAATTAAAGACTTTTTAACCAGTCAAGAAAAATGGTGGCTACAAAGCTTTGAGTATTTAAATACTCAAAACCAAATCATAAAAGAAGCTTTAAAAAAATACAAAAATGACGATATTTCATAAATAAAAGGAAAAATTATGAAATTTAATCAAAATCAAATTAAACTTTTTAATAGAAATATCAATGCTTTAAACAATGCTATTTTAAAGGAAAGTTTAAAACAAATTAAATCAAGTAAATTTGAACTTATTTTAGGCAAAGATAATCTTGATATAAATTTAAAAAATACAAGCGATAACACCTTTCTTTATGAAAATGCTATAGATGAATTAAACTCCATGCTTAATATTTATAATGATAAATATCTACTTTATCCTGTATTATACTTTTATGGTTTTGGAAATGGGATTTTGTTTAAAGCCTTGCTTCAAAATAAAAATCACCAACATATAGTTGTTTTTGAAAAAGAATTAGAAATTGTCAAGATCATGCTTCATCTTATGGATTTTTCGCAAGAATTAAAAGAAAATAAACTTATAATACTTGATATTAACTCTTTAGAATTTCAAGATTATTATGACTTATGTTCAAGCAATCCTTTCTTTCAATTTTCAAGAACTTATTTTCTAGAACTTAGTAGCGATTATTATGAAAAAGATAAAGAAAAAATATTAAATTTAAATAATAATCTTATGGATAAATTTAAAAATGCCGTACTTTTAAAAGGTAATGATTCCAAAGATATTCTACAAGGTATAGAGCAACTTATCTACAATCTTCCTAAAATGATCACTCATACTGCTTATCAAGATTTACTCAAAAAAAGAGAAAATCTTAGTGATACTGCTATTATCGTTTCAACAGGACCTTCTCTTACCAAACAACTTCCTATTTTGAAAAAATACGCAAATAAAGCAACAATCATATCAGCAGATTCTTCTTATCCTATTTTAGCAAAGCATGATATCAAACCTGATTATGTTGTATCTTTAGAAAGAATTTTATTAACCTCAGAATTTTTTAATAATAATTTTGGTGATTTTGATAAGGATATTTTATTTATCACAACTCATTTAACCCATCCTCAAACTATAAAAAATTTAGAAAAAAATAATAGAAATTTTATGTTAGCTTATAGAGGTTCTGAATTTATAAAATACTTAAAAATTAAAAATTTTGGAGAACTATCTGAAGGACATAGTGTAGCAAATGTAGCTTATGGATTAGCCGTATTTTTAAGACACAAAAATATTATTTTCATAGGACAAGATTTAGCTTATTCTAATGATGGGTTTTCCCATACAAAAGATTATAGAAATCTTAACAAACATGAAGGTCATTATGAAAGAGACTTTGGGCATTTTAGAACCATAGCTTATGGAGGAGTGGGTTTTGTGGAAAGCTCTTTTTATTGGAGTTTATTTAGATTTTTTTTAGAAAAAAGAATTCATGAGGCCAATCAATTAGAACTTTGCAACACCTATAATTGCACTGAAGGTGGAGCTAGGATAGAAGGAGCTATAGAAAAACCTTTTAAAAAAACATGTGAAGCTTTGCTTAAAAACAATTTAAATAAAAATTTTCCTAAAATAGATCCATTAAGCAGTCATAAACAAAATGAACTTTTATTAAAATGTTATTGCAAGATTATAAAAAGTATAAATCACTGCAAAACTTTTAAAAAAGAACTTTTAAAATCTTATAACCACATACAAGAAAGTTTTTCAAATCTAAATTTGATTTCAAATTTAGATGAAGGTAAAGAAATATTAAACTATCTTATCCAAGAAATAGACAAAATAAAATTCAAACTTGAAGATGAAAAAATGCTAGACTTATATGAAATTTTGGGTCCAATTCTAACTCAATTTGAACTTAATATAGCTAAAATTTATATCTTAAACCCAAAAACTTCAGAAGATTCTTATAAAAAATCTTTACTGTGGGTTAAAGAACATATAGAATTTTTTAAAATGATTTATACTCACATAGAAGCACAAGAAAAAGCTTTGATAAAAAATATCACTCCTTTAGAAAATGAATTAACTCAAAGAAATTTAGAAAAATACAAAAGGAAAATAAATGCAAAATACAATTTTTAACAAAAATTTAAAAGCCATGAATGGCAAGGAATACGATGAACTTAAAGAAAAATTAGTCAAAATAAAAGAACTTAGAGAATTTTCTTATACTTTTGGAAAAGATAATTTAGATATTAATATCATTCAAAAAAGAAATTTAAAAACACTTTATAAAAATCCTTTAAAAGAGCTAGAGGAAAAAATTGAATTTTTCAAAGATTATAAAAGATATCCAGCTTTATTTTTTTACGGTCTTGGAAATGGAATTTTATACAAAGCTTTACTTCAAAATGAAAATCATAAAAGAATAGTTATATTTGAAAAAGAAATTGAAATTATTTTTATAGTTTTAAATTTATTAGACTTTAGTGAAGATATAAGAAAAGGAAGATTAATCTTAATCCATACTCCAGAAATGACTTATGCAAAAGCAGATATTATTTTTTCTTTAAGTCCCATTGAACGCTTTTTTAAAACTTATAATTTACATTTACATTCTGATTTTTATAAAAACTACAAAGAAGATACTTTAAAAATTAATACTTTAAATTTAAAGGCTATTAAAAACATTAGCTTAAAAAAAGGCAATGATCCAAAAGATGCTATGCAAGGGATAGAACAATTTGTAAGAAATATCCCAAAAATGATCTCACATCCAAGTTATCAAACCTTGCTTAAAAAAAGAAGAAATGCCAAAAATGAAAATGCAGCCATTATAGTTTCTACAGGGCCTAGTCTTGAAAAACAGCTTCCCTTACTTAAACAATATGCAAACAAAGCAACTATTTTTTGTGCTGATAGTGCTTATGCTATACTAGCAAAACATAACATAAAGCCTGATTATGTTTGTATGATGGAAAGAGATGACATCACAGCAGAATGTTTTAATAATGATTTTAAAGATTTTGATCAAGGAATTACTTTTCTTGTAACTTCTTTAGTGCACAAAAATACAATTTCTTATCTTGAAAAAAACAAAAGATCTTATATCTTAGTCACTAGACCTTTGCCTTTTGCTAGCTCGGTAGAACTTAATGAATTTGGCTATATGAGTTGTGGTTTAAGCGTTGCTCATATGAACTATGAACTAGCTATCAATCTAAACTATAAAAACATTATTTTAATAGGACAAGATCTAGCTTACGCAAAAGATGGAAGTTCTCATTCAAAAGGTTTTATCCATGAAAAACTCCATGATGGACACCATCAAAGAGATTTTAACAAATATACAACTATAGCTTATGGGGGAAAAGGAACAGTTCAAAGCTCTGAAGTTTGGACTATATTTAGAGAAATTTTTGAAAGCTTTATAGCATCAAACAAAGACAAAATAAAAACTTATAATTGCACTGAAGGTGGAGCTAGGATAGAAGGAGCTATAGAAAAACCATTTAAAGAAATGTGTGAAACTTTACTTAAAAAAGAACCAAAAAAACCTTTTGTTAAAATTTCTAAACTTTCTAAAATTCAAAGAAACGCCTTGATGCTAAAAGCCTATACAAAAATCAAAAAACAAATTCTTTTAGCTGATACTTTTTTAAAAGAATGTAAAAAAATCAAAAACCAATTAGCCTCTTTAAAAAGAGAAAAATCTAAACTTACCCTAGATCAAATCAATCAAAATCTAGATAAATTTAAAACTCGTTTAGATTCTAATCGCTATAATTTTTTGTTTGAAATTCTAGGTCCAACACTTCATCATGAAGAAGGTATTTTATCACCTTTGTATGTGCAAAGTATTCAAAATGAAAGCGAAAAACAAAACAAACTTTTTGCTTGGCTTTATGCTCATGAATCTTTAATCGAAAGTATTTATGATCTTACCAACACTCAAAATACCATCTTAAAAAAAGCTATCATGCCTTTACAAGATGAATTAGAAAAAAGAAATTTAATCTAAAGAGCAAAATTCTGCTCTTTAGAAAGATTATTGTAAAAGTTTTAAAACATTTTGTTGTACAGCATTTGCCTGACTCATAGCATACGAACCTGACTGTGCAAGTATGTTATACTTTGAAAAATTTGCACTCTCGCTTGCAAAGTCTACATCTCTTATGGTTGATTCGGCTGCTTTGACATTAACCTGGGTTACGGTGATGTTGTTTATAGTAACTTGAAGTTGATTTTGCACCGAACCAATGTCGGCTCTGATTTGATCAAGATTGGTTATAGCAGTTTCAGCTATATCCATTACAGCCATAGCACCTTTAAGAGTAGTTACACCCGCACTCTTATCTACTGTTCCAGCCATATTGCCTGCTGAAGTTTTTAAAGTAGCAAATTGAGAATTTCCTGAACCTTCTGAAAAACCTGAACCTTTAGAAACGGTATAAACATTGCTAGCACTAGACATTGCTGAAATAGTAACAAGAGAATCTGTTAATAAAGCTGACATATTTTTGCCACTGCCCTCAGAAAATCCTGAACCAGCAGAAAATCCTGAACCTTCAGAACTCATATAAGCTGAAACAGAAGAATAACCTACTAAAATTTGTTTTCCTCCGCCTTTAAAGGAATTAAAGCCCATTGCATCCGCTATATTTGCATCGATTTGACCTTTAGACTCTCTTAAAGATACTGAAGATTGAGAAATAAGATCAGTTGTTCCCATACCTATAGCACTAAGATTGGTTCCGCTGATGTTAATATCTCTACCATCGTTTTTTACTAAAGATAATCTTCCATAATTTTCTTTTTGTGTTCCTAAAATTCCAGAACCAACTCCTATATCTCCAGTGATTTTAATCCCTCTACCATCAGCTGAAGTAAGAACAAGCTTACCATTTTCATCCTTAGAAGCTTGAACTCCTGTTGTGTCTTTAACCGCATTGATAGCTGAGATCAA
>NZ_MJXL01000070.1:0-6908 GCF_001762785.1 Campylobacter sp. BCW_6463 | reverse complement strand
CAAAATACCCTAGAATCTTATTATACTTTAGGAAGTTCATTTAACTTACACATATTCCTAAATTGCCAATAACTAGGCTCTAAATAATAAGAATAAGGAGTATAATAAAAGATAATTAAGCCTATACTTCCAAGAAAGACTAAAAACTTTGAAACGCTTTTTGTAGATTTAAAGATGATTTTATAAATAAATTTTAATATAAGATAAGAAAGAATAGTAGAAATTATAATAAGAAGTAATATATATGTCATGGGTTATCTCCTTAGATTCTCTATTTTATTAAAATTAAGATGTAATTTTGTGGTTTGATAAAGATTAGCTCGCTAGCATCCAAACATAGAAGACAAAAATTGCTCATTAAGATAAATGATTTCATGTATGAATAAATAGTATTATAATTTAGAAAGTAGTTTTGTAATTAAAACCAAGAAAACAAAATATATTTTTAAGATATAACCCCGACTATAATTACGCATTTTAGTCGGGATTTTTTAAGATAATTATAATTAAGCTTTACCTTCTCTCCAATCATCACTTCCGCTAGTTCCAGCAGCAGTATGTTCCCAAACTACTTTTCTATAACTCATTGAAACTTTTAAAAGCTCGGTTTTATCATGATTACTTGACTCTTGTGCATTTGGCATTATTAATTCAATATTTGTAATAATTGCATCTTCCAATTTTGTAGTAAAAAAATGTTCAGATCCGCCACTTGCTGCAGTTCTAAACCAATGAACTTCGACTGTTGGAAGTCTTTCTCCTTTGGTAAGTGCATTATATAACAAAGGCACGGACTTATTCAATGAGCAAGTAAAAGAAAAGGGCTTATGAACTCTTTGTCCAGAAGGTTGCCCACTTTGCTGATCAACGGGTACAGTTACGATATGAGATACCTCTTGCGCCATGATTTCATCTTCATGACCTGATTTATATCTATTGCCAATACTCGCTTCAGTAGATGCACCACTTGAAATCAAACCTTGTGTGGAACCTTCAATTCTTATAAACGCTGGTTCAGCCATAAAAAGAACCTCCTTTAATTTTTTTTAACATTCAAAATTGTATCATTTTAATCTTAATCTATATAAATTTTTGTAAAATATTTGTATATTGATATTAATATTTATTTGTTTTTACTTTAAATAAGGAATAACGATGTTTAAAAAAATATTTGATTTTATAAAATCAAGATTATTTATAACTGCTTTTTTACTTTGTTGTATTTTTCTTTTTAGTGTTTTATTTTGGTTTTGGGGTCCTTTAATAGCTTTTAACGACATATATATTTTTAGTAGCTCATTTTTAAGATTTAGTATTATCTTGATAATTTGGCTTATTGTTTTTTTATTTTTTTTATTAAAGCCTATTATAAATTTTATATCTTCTTTAAAAAGTGAAAAAAGATTAAAATTTAAAGACCTAAAAAAAGAAGCTGATGAGTTTATTTACAAATCTAAAAGAAACTTCTTTTTATCTCTTAAAGATGCCAAAGAAACATGGAAGAATGATTTAAAAACAAAAAATTTACCCTTAATTATCATCATAGGAAATGAAGGGGCTGGAAAAAGCACTTTTATCAATTATTCTAACATCGAATATCCACTTAGCGATAGTTTAGAGTCTTATAAAAAATTCCATAAGTCTACTAGAAATTTTGCACTTTATGTATCAAAAAAAGGCGCTTTGTTAGATACAGAAGGAAACTATTTTTCACAAGAAGAATTTTTTAAGCCTACAAGTAGCGATGAAATACCCGAAGATGATATAGATAAAAATAGAGATTTTTTAATTAAAAAAAATATATGGAAAAAATTCCTTACTTTTCTCAATAAAAATTTTTTTCATAGCAAACTAAATGGAATTATTTTAGTTGTTGATACTGTCCTTTTCTTAAATAATCCTAAGGAGTATTCCAAAAATCTTATTAGATATCTAACAAAAAGAGTAAACGAATGTGAAAAAACTTTGAATTTAAAGTTGCCCATCTATATAGTTTTTTCAAAACTTGACTTGATGGAAGGCATGAAAGAGTATTTTGATATTTTCGATAAAAAAATTTCGGATAAAATTTTAGGATTATCTTTTGATAAAATCTTAAGTGAAGAATTTTTAAATAATGAATTTAAAGAATTAAGTGATTCATTATTATGCTCTTTAATGAGTAAAAATTCCCATATTTACAATATGGAAAATAAAAATAAAAGCTACTTATTTTTAAAACAATTTGATAATTTATTTGCATTAGCAAAGACTTTTATTTTGGAAGTGCAAGAAGAAAATAAGCTTAAAAATAATTCTTATCTTAGAGGAGTTTATTTTGTTAGTGCCTATCAAGAAAATATTCCTAGAAATTTCTTACTCGATGCCATATGTGAGAAATATAACTGCAAAAAAGTATTATCAAAATCCAATATTATACATAATAAACAAAGCTATTTTGTTAAATCACTGCTCGAAGATTTAATTTTTACAGATTATTCTTTAAGCACTATGAAATCTTATTCTAAAAAATTATCTTTTTTAATTATAATTTTAATCATAAGCTTTGGAACATATGCTATATCTTCTTATTTTATAAGTAAAAACAATAAAGAATTCGAAAAAAGCCAAAACACCTTAAGATCTTTACAATTGCTTCTTAAAGATCAAGATTATCAAAATTTAAATATTAAACAAAAAGCTGACTTCTTAATTGAATTGAGAAATATTTTAAATACTTATCCTGAACTTTGGCAAGATAATAATATATTTCAATATTTAAATCTAAATCTCTCATACAAAGGATTTAAAGAAGCTAAACAACTTTATTATAAACTGAATGAAGATGTGTTAAAAAATACTTTATTAAAAGAAATGGAATATACTTTACTTACCGATACAAATAAAGAAAATTTAATCAAAACATTATATATGTATAGATCTTTGTTTGAACAAAAATATTTTAATAAAGAAATACTAAAAATTTGGATTAACGAGAATTGGAATACTTTAAGTAAGTATTCAATCTCTAAAGATGACTTTCTAGAAGGGGTGGATGAGCTTAAACAATTTAATCTTAAATCTTTTACAGAAGATGAAAACAGTATACATACAGGAAAAAGAAAACTTGAGAGTATAAGTAGAACTCAAAGAATTTACATTCTTCTTAATTTTTTAAATAGCGATAAACCTAAAGAAAAATATCTTATAAAAGAGGATTTAGGTTTTGCTGCAAATAGTGTATTTTCAAATAATTCTCAAATAACTTCTATAGATAAAATATATACAAAAGTTGGTATGATGGACTTTTTAAATGATTTAAATCAACAAGTTGACACCGCAATCAATATTGAATCTTGGATGCTAGATAACAATTTTAAAGAAAATAAAAACACTTTGACTATGGGTATTTTAAAATTATACTTAAGTGAATACCAAAATGCTTGGCAAAATCTACTCGCTTCATTGCAACCTGTTAGGTATAATACCAAAGAGGCAATGCTTAATGAGCTTAATATCTTATCAAAAAAAGAAAACCCCTTATATTCTTTGTTAAAAATTGTTAGTTCTAATACAAATTTAAATGATGCAGTTTTACTAACTCAAGCCTACAATTTAGGATTAAATGCTGGGGAAATTAGATCAAATTTTATTGGGGTAAGCAATGCTTTCACACAATATCATAAGCTAGTAAACAAAAATACACTTTTGAGTGTTGGCAATATAGAAGTGGGTAAAGGCACTGATGATGAAAAAATATTAGATATTCTTAATACAAATATTACAAATATATCCAATAAAATTATAGATTTTAGTTCTAATAATAACCAAAGCGCTGAAGAAAAAATTTCATATGCTCTTGGAGGCAATAAAGATGCCAATGATCCTTTTGCTGTATTTCAAATGAACATAAAAAAATTACCTAATGATTTAGAGAGATATTATAGTCAGCTTTCTAATTATTCGTGGAATTTTATAGAAAATCATGGTATTTCTTTATTTAATACCGCTTGGATTAATGAAGTGTATAATCCATTTGTTAATGATATTGCACCATATTATCCTTTTAATGATGAGAGTGTAGCAGATCTTAGTATGGATAGTTTTAAAACATTTTTTGGAAGAAATGGGACATTAAATAGTTTTTATAAAAAATACTTGAACAATGTTTTAGTAAAAAGAAAAAATAACTATTCTGTCAATTCTCAATTTGCTTCAAAATTAAATTTCTCTAAAGAATTTTTAGATTTTATCACCAATGCAGGCAATCTCTCTAGTCTCATACTAAATGGTAATGATAATATAAAAGTTAATTTTACTATTCAAAGCCTTGATTTAAGTGCGGATTTTTCCTTTATAAAGCTTGGCTATGATAATAAAAATATCCAATACGATCATACTCTTAATCAAACCCTACAAATTGTAGCAGAAAAATTCAATAATGGAACAAGTTTAAATTTTACAGCCTATAACTACTCTAATCCTAATTTAAATTATACAAAATCATATAAAGGAGAATGGGCATGGTATAAGTTTATAAAAGATAATAAAAGTAATTCTATATACAGCATTATATTTAACAATAATAAAAACTTATATTTTGACTTTGAAATTATTAACGGTGCTAGTGAATTAAATAATATAGTTTATATTTTAAATAATCTTAAAATAGTAGAAAATATTACAGGGGTAAATAAACAATGATAGAAAAAGAAGAAATAGGAATTACTATTGAGAATTATGACGAATGTATTAGTGGTTCTAAAACATTTGTATTTAACACAAAGGGTGGAACTATAGGAAGCGGTGATGATTGCACTTTTCGTATTCAAGATAAACTAGAACAAATCAAAAATACCCATGCCATAGTATCTTATGAAGAAGGATCTTTTACAATTGCGGCTTTTGAAGATTCTGACATTTATTATAATAAGTCCTTTTCTAGAATGCCAAGTGGCTATGAAATAATAATCAGTATAGGCGATATTTTTAAAATCGGTAATTTAGAATTTAGATTTGTGGATGCAAAAAGCATTGAAGCAAGCATTAAAGAAAATAAAAAATACTTAGAAGATATTGAAAAACGCAATCATTTTGATGAAATTGAAATTAAGCCTAGAGGAAAAACAAGTATAAATTTTGACAAAAATAAAGAGTTGAAAGAGATTTTAGAAAATAATGATTATAAATTTATCGAAGAAGAAAAGGCAGATGATAGCTTTTTAAAAGAAATAATTCAAAAAAATCCAAATTCATTAGAATATGAAAATGTTTTAAAAAGTTTGGTAAAAAATTTAAAAGATATTAAAACAAAACAACAAAACTCTAAATTAAATAATGATTATTCTCCTATCAATATTAAAGATTTTGAAAGTATTATTAATAATATACCCTTAATCAAATCCACAAGATTGATCAATATTTTAGCCCTTAGCCTAATCGCAAAAGAATTATATACTCCAATATTTGAAGAAATGGAAGAAAATATGTTTATTAAATATATTGAAGCTGCCATACAAAATAATATTAAAGAAGATAAGATTCTTTTTGAAAATCTTACCATCAAAGCATTGGAAAAGTATATTAAAGATTTTGAGTGATTTTTACTCTTTGATATTATGCTCTTTAGCATAAGCTAGTATTTTAGCTCGAAGTTCTTGCGGAAAATTATATCTATAAATAGCAGGAATTCTTGGATCAAGGAGTTTGTCTAAATATCCTCTTTTATAAATCCATTCTAATCTTTCAGGTGTAAAATAATAAGGGGCATTAGGATAGCCTTGAGGAGGAGTGAGGGCTGCTAATTTGGCGCTTAATACTAGAGTATCTCTATCTAAAGCAGCTTGTTGTTCACTCCAATCATTTGGAGTATCTACATCAAATCTTGTTACCATTCCATTTTCGTATCCATCCATAGCATCATCAAATTTATTTCTACTTTCTGGAGTAGAATCTATATCTCTTGGATCTTTTAATTTGCCTTTTTCAATATCATCATATAAAGCCCAAATGATCCTGCCTTCTTCATCATAGGCAAAATCATATTTATTTAAATCAATCGTCCAATCTGCTCCTATAATCTCATCTAAAAAAGGAAGCATACCAAATTCATCTAATAAACTCTCATAATGATGATCGTGTAAATCGTAAATCATTTTTGCTCTAAGCTTATTCCAATGTTGCCCTGTAAGAAAAGAATTAGAACACAATACTGCTAAACCTAAACTTTTAAAAGCATTTTTATCTCCAAGTTGAGCTTGTAAAAACAATGCTTGTTGTTGTCTTGCTTTAAATCCTACGGCAGCTGTGGGACTAGCTTTAATATTTCCCAAAAGTAAAGCAGACAATTCCCATTCATTAAAGAAAGAATAAGATTTTAATGTTCCACGATGAGAACTTACTTCATCATAAATATAGGCGTATTCTTCATTGATTAAATATCCTTTTTCATCTACATTAGCATAAGCATCATAGGGTATATCTATAACCACAGATCTTAATCCACTTCTTATTGCTAAATATTTATATCTTTCTCTTTTGGTTTTTAAAGAATGATAATAAGCTTTTTCTGCTTTAGTCCAAGGAGCTATAGCTCCTTTTATAGGATCTTTTAAATATATNCTTTGCCAATCTTTAAATTCAAGCAAAGTAGATTTCTCCCCTGTGTGAAATTCAGGATCTAGGTATTGGGGTTTATAGTCTTTGTAGGGGGAGTTTTTCATAATATGATAAGATTTAAAAACCGCTTTGGAATATTCTTCGGTATAGTTGCCTGTGGGCTTAACATTTTCTTTAAAGAGTATTTTATTGGTATCTTTTTCCACATCTAATGTTAATCCATTGGGTGTATAAATTTTATAAGTCTCACTCATTATTTATCCTTTCTTAATTTAACCCATATATAAACCATCTTCTATGATTATAGTAGT
>NZ_MJXL01000069.1:7988-8725 GCF_001762785.1 Campylobacter sp. BCW_6463 | reverse complement strand
TTAAAAAGCTTGGTAATATTATTTTCATTGCTTTTATAAATGTATTCTTTAACATATTCTATCCTTTCTTTAACTTCGTTTTTTTGATTGTTTGCTTCATTGATTGCTTTTAATTCTGCTTTATGAATTTGCGTAAGTTCTTTTAGCCTTGCTTCGTTGTTTTTATTAATCTCTAAAGCTAAGGCTAAATCATTTTGACTTTTTTCTAATTTTGCCTTTGTGCTATCAAGTCTTAGATAAAAATATCCTGTTAAGATTGCCATTAAAGCTAAGGCTATATAAAGCTTTGCATTTCCAAATAAAAGATTTATCATATTTTGTTTTAGAAGTTTAAGTAAGGTTTTTATATAATACCCCTAAGGGTTAGCCGTAGGTCTGACCCCCTATGGCTAAATTCCACCCGCGAAAGGTGGTGATATAAATGTCATACCAGAAGTTTATAATTATAATTATACTACTTTGTATAATTATAGTCAAGGCTTATTAGCCTTGCCCCGCAAAATCGGGGTGTAAACTTTAACCTACTTAAACTTTTATCTCCTTTCTATGCTAACTCATTTGTTATTTCAAGTTTAATGTCTTCAAGATTTTTACCATACATTAAGTCGTAAAATTCTTTGCAAGCCTGCCTGCTTTGACCGACACTTTCATTATTATTATCCTTGGTAAGCCCAAGCAAGATACAACCTTGTGTGTCTTTATCAGTGTTTCCCCAGTGTATTAAAATTGCACGACTT
>NZ_MJXL01000069.1:0-7938 GCF_001762785.1 Campylobacter sp. BCW_6463 | reverse complement strand
ATTTATCATTGTATCATCATCTTTTTTTGTAATACTTCTTAAAGTATTTTCAAATCGTGAAGGACTATGTCTTTTTAAATTATAATTTCCTTCAGGTATTCTTAAATCTTTGCCACTCTCTAAACCTTCTTTGTCTTCCTCTAAAGAAAAGCATTCAAAAAGAATTTTTTCTTCATCATCTAAAACCTTAAATTTACCTATAACGCAAGTTTTGCTAGTATATCTTCTATTAATTGTTATTTTCATTATAATTCCTTTAATTTTTTGTACAATTTATTAGGACTTGAGCTTCCTGCATTCATCTCTCCTAGTTTAACAAAACCACCTATTTGCAAAGCCCTAACTATGATTTCAGAGCAAAACCATTTATCTTCACTATCCTTTGTAAATGTGAAAAATCCTAAAATTCCTAAAAAATCATATTTTTTACCTATTTGAGAGTAAAGAAATTCTTTTATTTTTACTTCATTTGTATTATTAATTTCTATAAAATCCCATCTGCCAGTGTCTTTAAATTCTTTTATTCTTACGCCTTTATCTCTAGGGCTTGAGCTAATCATTAAATTATCTAAGATTATTTCACAGTGAGAATAGGATTTTAAAAAATCTCCATTTAATCTTTCTTTCCAAGATGAAGTAAAAAAAGCTATTAACTTATCAAGAAAAGTAGCTTTATCATTTCCTTTGACTTTATAAAATGCAATTTTCATTCATTTTCCTTTCTTTTTATCAATGTTGCTAATTCTGCGTTTTCATATCTTTTGATTTCAAATTTCAATTCATCAATATTTTTATCAAGCTTATCAAGTTTATCTCCTAAAATTTTAGAGTGCAAATCAATGATTTTATTTGAGCTTTCTAATTGCGCTTTTGATGTGTCTAAGTGTGCTTCAGCTATTTTATTGCTGATTTGAATTTCTTTTAATATATTGTTATTGTTTTCATTATTTTTTCTTTCAATATTTTTAATTTCTACTAAAATACCTTGTGTTTTATCTGTTTTTTGAAACAAAATATAGGCAAAATAAGAAACAGCACAAAGGCAAAAGAATAAAAAAGCAACTATTCCACCATCTTTTAAAACATTGAATAACTCATTCATTTTTACCCCTTAGCTCAAAATTTAAATCATCTAATCTATCTTTGATGTGCTCTAATTTTTCTAAAATTCTTTCTTTATCAGATCTACAATCTTCCATGCGACCTTTAAAAAGCTTATAATTTATAATTAAACTTAATAAAAAAATCACAAATAAAGCGCCAAAGGGTGTAAGTCCTTCTACATCTTTGGCAAAGCTTGTAATCATAGTTGTGTTAAAATCCATCACTCATCCCATTTAATACTTTGAATTTCTTCTAATGTTTGAGCTTGCTCGACTTTATCTTTAATAGTTCTAGCTTTAATTGTGTTTGTATTAACAGAATTTGCCATAATACCGCCAAGCTCGATTAATTCTTCTAATGTGAATGGCACTGCTTCATTATCTTTTGAAATCCAAACAAAGCCTTCAGGAAGTTGTTTTGTAATTGCAAAAAGACTAACAGTGCTTGTAAGCAAGTTTCTATCTTTTTCTGCACTTTGAAAGATTTTATCTTTATAAGATACTCCGCCTTCGATAGCGTTATTTTTAGCTTTATCAATCTCATCTTTTTTAAATTCTTTAGCGTATTTAAGCTTTGCATCTTCGCTTGAAACTTGACAAAACATTGAAAAATACTCTTTTAAAAGTTCAGTTTCATTTGCATTAATAAGAATTTCTTTAACTGCTTCCAAACCGGAATTAAGCTCATTTTGAGTGATATTCATATTATCATCACTAATTTTTGCAATTAAACTTTTTAATTTTTTTGTGTGAAAATAAATATCATTAACATTTATATTTATATATTTAGAATTATTTTTTTTACTTATAAACATTTTTTTCCTTTTTTTAAGAATATAAAATAACACCGCCACAATTCCACTGATTTGGCGTAATATTTGTAGCTGTTCCTTGAAGCCCTGTCTTTTCATTTTCATACGATATAATTAATCCATAATACCCAACACTTAAAAGATAAGTCGACGGATTGCAATTTGTATATTTAGAAGCCGTCAGATTAATTTGACTATTTGTTACAGAAGATGCAAGAATACTTCCTGTAAAATTTGAAAAATCAGCTCCTTCTGAATTTATATTTGAAAAATAAACCTTAAAAACGCTTTCGCCACTACAACCTGTAAAAATTGCACTTGTAGTTATTATATAATTACCCCAACCTGTAAATATAGAACATTTTGAGTTTAAAATTCCAGAATTAGCTCCTTTAAAATATATTTTAGAATAAGTCGCACTAAAAATATTATTTAAAGATGAATTTTGAGATAAGTTAAGTTTTATATTAAATATAGGAAATGTTGCATATGAAAGCGAAAATAAACTACCGCTTAAAGAGCTAGAAACGCTAACTTCTGAATCTGAACTTGTTATTTTAACGAAAGACAAATCTTTATAATTTAATATTATATTTTCACTTAAAATAAAACCTTGTTTTAAATTTATTGTAATAGTAAAATTTCCATAATTTAGATATTTGCTAGCTTCATTAATAGCAGTTTGTAAATCCTCATAATCTCCACCACTTCCAACAGTCCAAGTAAGATTTTCAGTTAAAAGTTTAGATTTTTTATTAAGATTAGCTGTTATACTTTCTTTAGCTTGTTCTAAAGCTGTTATTTTTTCTTCTTGAGTAGAAACACTTTCCTTAAGCTCTGTAATGCTACTTTCTTGCTCTGCTTTAGCTTGTTCTATTTGAGATAATGCTTCTTCTTTAGTGCTATTAAATTCTGAAGTTGCTTGACTGAATTCTCCTAGTGCTTCATCTTTTTTGCTTGATATTTCAGATGTAGCTGTATTTTTAGCTTCGTTGACCAAATTTAAGGATGTGTCTTTTAACTGCGAAATTTGACTTGTAGCTGTATCGCTTGCAGTTTGCACTTCTTGCAAGGCATTAGATTTTGCACTCTCTAATGCAGCTGTTATTTCTGTGTTTTTATTATCTAATAAATCCAAAGCACCATCGTACTTTTCTCTTAACTCTTGTAAGCTTTGTGATGCTGAATTTAAATCACTTGCAACTTGTTCTAAGTCTGCCATTATTTACTCCTTATAACTTAATTTAATTATTTTTTTATCAAGTAAGACATTTTCTATTGAAAAAATGTGAGAATAAATTCCGCCCAAATTGTCTTTTATAATTTCATCAAATTTAGCTAGTTTTTCTTCGCTAGCAGTATTTAACTTACCTATATTTTCATCTGTTTTACTTTGTATGTTTGCTATACTTTCTTCGCTAAGCGAATTAATTGCTCTTAATTTTTCATTAGCATTAGAATTAAAATCATTGAGTTTGTTTTGATAATTTGAATTAAACTCATTTATTAAAGTATCTAAAGCTGATTTTCCCTGTGCGATGATGAGTTCTATTTGATTTTTTTGAGCCAGTATTCCACTTGTTTCATCTGTAATATCGCTTGATACTTTCTTCATCTCATCGATAATGCTTTGTTTAAGCTCTAATAAATAGCTTTCAATAGCTGTTTTATTATTAGCAAGTTCAGTTCTTGCTACTTCTGTTAATCTTCCTAAATCTTCATTAGCTATTTTTGCTCTTTCTATAAAATTAGCCAAAGCTGTATCTGTTGTATTTTTAGTATTTTCATAAAGAGTTTGCATTTGCTCTTTTAAAAGATTTATATCGCTAAGTTTTGCTTGAATGCTAATATCTATTTCATTGGCTTTTAAATCAAGCTCACCTTTTAATCTATCATTATAACTTTGTAAATCAAGCTTTAAATTATCAATTTGAATTTTAAAATCTTTAATAATCTGTGTATAACTTTTTAAATCATTTGCAAATTCTTTAGAAGCTAAAATTGCATTATTTAAATCGTTTATCATTGCATCAGCTTTATTAATAATTTCAATAGCTTCTAAGACATCTTCATATTTTCCTACTATTTCATCTTCTAATTTTTCACAACGCTTTAATAAATCAATCATATTTTGATTTAATCTTTGATTTTCAAAAAGTATAGTATTTATCTTAAGTTTTATAGTTGCTTCAGCATCATTAACTATATCTTGTACTTCTGATTTTACATTTTTAAAATCATTGGTTATGGATATAATCTCATTCTTTGTTGCTATAATATTTGAAACAAGCTTATTTACAAGCTCTATATTAGAATGCAAATCATCTTTAATACTTTGAGCGTGTTCTAATTCTTGTAAAATTTGCTCTTTAAGCTCTATGGATAAATCTAAATAGGATTTAGTAAGATTTTTGTTTTCTTCTACTTTTTCAAGTCCTGCATTAAAATCAACAGCTATATCATAATATTCTTCGAGTTTTATTTTTATGATTTCAAAATTTTTATTAAACTCGTTAAGTTCAGGATATTTTTCTTCAACAATATTAACGCCATTATTTATGTTTTTTTCTGACTCTATAATGTTATTGTAGATTTCTTCTATATTATTTAAAGTATCGTTTATTTTATTGCTTATTTTTTCTATTTCATCTTTTTTGTTTTTAACAAAATCAGCATTACTTTGCGTAAGTTCGCTATTTTCTATAACTAAATTTTTAAGCTCCAAAGTTTGAGTATAAAAGTTATTAACTTGTTCTTTTAAGCCTATAATTTCTTCTATTCTGGTATTATCCAAAGCAGTAGCAACATCTGAAATTCTTGCTAAAACTTGATTTATAATTTCAAGTTTTTCTCTACCTGTTTTTAACTCGTTTAAACTTGTTCCCATTTTTAACCTTCGTAATAATCACTGTCTTTAATTCTCTTTTCACAAAAGAAAAGCAGATCATCCATAGCTAAAAGCCATTTTTTATCATCTAAATAAGCTATAAAATCAGCACTATTTATACTTTGTATATAGTCTTTATAACTCAAAGCTCTATTAAATTTTTTTGTGAAATTAGGGTTACAACCATGTTCTTTCATCATCAAGCTCCTTGCCATCATTAGCTATATACTCATAAATTATCTTGTCACATAATGCCAGAAAGTCTTTTTCTTCGCATCTTGTAATCAAATAACAAACATAATTAATCACAGCAAAACTAAGTGTTTCATCTATCATTAAATGTTCTTTTTCATTGTCAAAATCAGGCTCATCAGGAATAATCAAAAAATGATTATTTCTAACTTGCCTAAAAACTTTTTCGCCTTGCTCTACATTTTTTAAAAGAACGCTAGGAACACATTTTGATAAAATATAATAAAATGCTTCCATAAAATAGGCTTTCAAAACTTCATCATCTTCTATCATTTTGTAAGAATTTTTAACTTTAGCGATAATGAGTTTTTTAGCCATAATACAAAGCATTATGCACCTTTTGCTGCTTTTAAAACCGCTTTAGCCTTTGCATTATTTCCACTAGTTAATCCCACTCCTATAGCAAAAGCATCAGCATTTCTTACTTCTAAAGTGCTTTGCGTATAAAATCTTTTTGCTTTTGCAGTAATATCAGTTGGAACATCTTCAATCATAGTAGGAATATAAAGCCCATGTTTCATATACTCAAAATCTCCAGCAATTAAAACATCACCCAAACCATATTTAGGACTTAATAATCTATGCATATGGAAATTTACAGTACCAAAATCTGTTTCAAGGCTTACTACTTGTCCTGCTAGTTTTGTTTCATTGCCTAAAATTCTTGTAGCAAATTTGTTAATAGCTCCTTTTAAGTCAGCTCCTAAAAAGACATCTTTAGGCGTAACTCCGCTATTCCAAATGTTTTGCAAAATTTGATTAAGTTTATCTTCTGTTAGTTCTGTTGCAGTTCCACTCCAATCTCCTGTTTCATCAAAAGCTAATACATTTCCACGCTTTCCATCAGCAAAGCTATCTTTTCCTTTAGCGATATAATGAAAAAGTCCAGCCATTTCTCCACTTGTTGCTTCTTGTGCTTGAACATAATCTTTGAAAACTGATTTTTTTACATCACTATCTCTGCCTAGACCAAATAAAGCATATTCCATATCCATTTTATGTTCTTTGGTTTTTTTGCCGATTTGATACTCCATTTCATTTCCACCATATTGATTTGCTTTTAATAAAGCTTTTGATACCATGGCTTCGGTAATGAATATTTGAGTAGCATTTGTAGTTTTTTGAGCTGTGTTTTTTGTTTCGCCTACAAATTTACTTAACTCTAAATTTGCATTCTTTTTTGGTTCTTCAAAAGTATCAGTAATCCAACTATGAGTTAAAGGATTTGTAACCTTTGAAGTGCCTATTTTATTTAGAATTGGTGTTTCAGTAGCTCCAATTTTAATAATCGTTTCATATATTGATTGTTTTAACTTAACATTTTCTGTTGCGGGTGGGGTATGTCCCATTGAAGGTAAAGCCATTTTTGAATTCTCCTTAGTTTAGTTTTAAGGATTTTTCCAAAAATGACTATTTCAAATATAGTGTGTTTTGAAATGAAATTAAATTTTTAAGTATTTTTTATGTATAATTTTATGGTTTTAAGGATATCTCTTTGAAGACTTTGTAAAAAGTTTGAAAGGAGGTTAAGATGAACGAAGTTATTATAATCTTAATGCTTTTAGTAGTCCTTATCGTAGCGATAAAGAGCTAGATAAGAACTAATCTTTTAATATAGTTAATGATATTTTAAAGAAACCCTGCTTAGTTTGTCCTTAAAACACTAAAAAGTCTTCAAAAAAAGCAGGGTGAAGACTTCAAATATTTATACTTTTATAAAGTTCTAAACATTCTAAGAAATCATTTTGCATTCTTGAAAGTAGTTTATTCTCTTTGTTTTCATCATCTTTTAAATCTTTTAACATTTTTTCTAGCTTTAAGGCATAATTTTTAAAAGTTTTAAAATCAAAGGCATATAAGCCATTTTTAGCCAATATACAATTTAATTTATCTTTAAAATTGTTTTTACTTTGTTCTAAATCATACTTTAAAGCTTTAATCTCATTCTCATATTTTTGCTTTTGCTGTGCTAATTGAGATTTGTAACCTAAGCTTTGTCTAAAAGCTAACTTATCGTGCTTCTCATATTCAATATTTCTTAGTCTTTTTTCCATTTCATTAAAAGCTTTGATAAACTCGATTTTCCATTTATAAGCCTTTTCACCTGTAAAACCCATCACTAAAAGAGAAAAAGCGTCGCGAGTGATTTTGTAGCAAGGTAAAATTCTACCCGTGCTATCAATATATTTACTCAGCTCAAAATTGAGCTTAGTAAAATTATCCTTTGGAAATTCATTTATTTTGCGTATAATATTTTTGTGGTTTTTATTGAATACTTCAGCCACGCTTAAAGAAGTGGTATATACTGCATTATCTACCACTTCCAACTCTACATCCACGCCATTAATTACAGCTAATTTTTCCATTTTTTACCTTTTTGTTTTGATTAGTTTTTACTCATTAGATAAAAACATAACACAATTATATACTTTTTTGATGATATTGTCAAACATTTTTTACTTTTTTAATAAATATTTTTATTTTTATATACTTTTTAAGTATATTTTGTTATGATTGTATTAAATAAATTTAAGGATAACTATGTTAAAAAGAGAGTTTGATGAAAAAATTAAAAGTCTAGGACTTACAAGACAAGATTTTTGCAATATAACAGGTTTAGCTTATAGCAGTGTGAGCAATTGGAATGATAATAATAAGCCCATTCCTATTTGGGTTGATAGTTGGCTCATTAATTATGAAAAAGCAAAAGTTTTAGATGAAATTTCAAAATCTATAAAACCTTTTATAAAATAAAAATAGTATGTTTTAAAATAAAGTAGATATATTTTTTTTAAAATAAGACTATAAAAAACCTATAAGTTAAGTATATAAAACATATAAAATAAGTATATAAAACATATAAAATAAGTATATAAAACATATA
>NZ_MJXL01000068.1:1178-1564 GCF_001762785.1 Campylobacter sp. BCW_6463 | reverse complement strand
CTAAAATACAAGCTAGTCCTCTTGCTAAGATTAAGTATGATAGGATAAGATGGCAAGGGATAGGAGATAAATTAGGAGCGGCACAAAAAAGCAAAGAGAAAGCAAAAATGCTTTTATATTTGGAAAATGAAAATAAAAAAGGTAAGGTAAGTGATAAAGAAGTTCATCTTTATAAACATAATGGAATATGGCCTAAAGATACTCCAAAACCTAGAAGTTCTGATTATATTGGTGAAAATGGTAAGATTAAATATCCTGATGATGATGGCTATAAAATTCCACCTAAACCAAAAGAAATCACTCTAAAAAAAGGGGCAAAACTAGACAGATATGGAGATAATTCAGGTAGCTTTGTTTGTCCTTTTAAAGAGAAAAAAGGAGTGATG
>NZ_MJXL01000068.1:338-1128 GCF_001762785.1 Campylobacter sp. BCW_6463 | reverse complement strand
CTAAAATACAAGCTAGTCCTCTTGCTAAGATTAAGTATGATAGGATAAGATGGCAAGGGATAGGAGATAAATTAGGAGCGGCACAAAAAAGCAAAGAGAAAGCAAAAATGCTTTTATATTTGGAAAATGAAAATAAAAAAGGTAAGGTAAGTGATAAAGAAGTTCATCTTTATAAACATAATGGAATATGGCCTAAAGATACTCCAAAACCTAGAAGTCCTGATTATATTCTTGAAGATGGGGAGATTGATTGGCCTAATAAATATGGTTATAAAATTCCACCTAAACCAAAAGAAATCACTCTAAAAAAAGGGATGAAACTGGACAGATATGGAGATAATTCAGGTAGCTTTGTTTGTCCTTTTAAAGAGAAAAAAGGAGTGATGCCTTATGAAAAAAGATCATTGCCTTATGAAGATAATGAAGCCATGCAAAAAACCTATAAAAGATATGAAGTATTAGAAGATATTAATATGGAGAGTGTTGATAGAAAGGTTGAGATGAGTGGGAATGATAAATTAGTAAAAAAAATTGAAGAATTAAAAGGAGAAAACGAATTTCATTCTCCAAAGATAGGAAGAATAGCTCCATGCTTTGATCAAGAAGGTGGAGGAACACAGATTAAACTTCCTATTTCCATAGAAAACTTAATGCAATTAGGTTTTATCAAACAAATATAATAATAAAGGATAGAAAATGACAAGAGAACAAGCAGAATTAATTATAAAAGAAGAAAAGTTAATCTATGTAACTTGGCGTGATTATGATTATACAGCAGGAGAATATCATT
>NZ_MJXL01000068.1:0-288 GCF_001762785.1 Campylobacter sp. BCW_6463 | reverse complement strand
AAAAGATCATTGCCTTATGAAGATAATGAAGCCATGCAAAAAACCTATAAAAGATATGAAGTAACAGAAGATATTAATATGGAAAGTATTGAAAGAAAGGTTAGAATGAGTGGGAATGAAGAATTAAAAAAAGATATTAAAACATTAAAAGAAAAAAACAAATTCCATTCTCCGAAGATAGGTAAAATATCTCCATGCTTTGAACAAGAAGGTGGAGGAACACAAATTAAACTTCCTATTTCCATAGAAAACTTAATGCAATTAGGTTTTATCAAACAAATATAATAA
>NZ_MJXL01000067.1:707-4402 GCF_001762785.1 Campylobacter sp. BCW_6463 | reverse complement strand
ATCTTGATCTAATTCTCCAAAGTAAAAAGGATTATTAGGAAGTTCATTTGATCCTGTAAGGAGAGTGGAGTTTAAAAAGATTTTTATATCTAAACTTTTAAAATCTATTTGATATTTTTCTTCTATGTCCTTTATATCCAAAACACTTCTATCTTTTGCAAAAATATCACAATGATTATCATAAATATGGATCAAATTTGACATAGAGATGAAAGAAGTATTGTTAGAATTATCTTGCAAATCTTGTAAATTTACTTTATCTAAGAATATGATTTTTATATTATTTGTCTTTAATACTATGGTATTGGTATTTTTATCATAAAATTGCTCTATGTTAAATACTTCGTTTAAAATTAAATTAACATCATTTTCCTTAGTATTAAAGCTTTGATTATTTAGATTATCTTGTAAGGAAATTTCTTTATTTAAATAGTCTTGGATATCTTTTATTTTTTCATTTCTTTTTTCTTTTAAAGTATTGATAGATTTATAAAGCCTTTTTCTAGCATCAAGATAGGTATCATTGAGCTTTTCTTTATCTAGGATGAAGATTTTTGTGAAAGTAGAATTATAGCCTAGATTGTTTATAGCGGTAGCTTGGGTGAAAAGCTCTTCTTGATTATAATTTATAGCTATGGAATTTTCACATTGATATAAGGCTTTTAAGTATGCTATGGATGAATTTTTATCTATTGTGTCTATTTCATCATTGTTTATAAAAGCAAGCCTTGTTATAAATAATTCTCTATCCATTTTTTTCTAAATATTTAAGATAAATGAATATTATATCAAATATATTAAATTTTTGATAGTCTTTAAAGATTTTCATATATCACATAAACACTTGAGATCAATATAGGAACATTACACACAAACCCTATAAACCAACTTAATTTTTTGCATTTTTCTCCTGTGCTATAACATTTAAAAAAATAAGCTTGCAATAAACAAGGAAGTATAAAAAATGTGATTACTAAAAAAAACATAGTTGCAAAGGTTAAAAATTTAAAATAATTACGCACTCTATATTCTTGCGGTGATAATTTTTCAATTTCTGGAGGATCAAGTAATACAAGCGATCTAGAGGTTTCAAGATCATAGGTAAGATAAAATATGATAACAATAGCCATAAAAAAGATAATAAAAGATATTAAAAAATAAGATTTTACAAATTCTTTTATATTAATCTTAATCCAATAATTTATATATAGAAAAGACAATAAGAACGCTTAGAGCTATAAGATAAAATTCTATAACACTACAAGTAAGAATAAATCCTATCAAACCCAAAAAATAGAAAGCGTAATACTATCTCCCATTTAAACTCCTGTATTATAAAGCACATTATAAGCTTTATCTTTAAAATCAAGTTTAGTGATAAAATCTTTACTATAAAGTCTAAAATCCAAACCATAAGGAGTGAATTTTTGATAGTCTTTAAAGATTTTCATATACCACATACACACTTGCAATTAATATAATAATATTGCATAAAAACCCTATAAACCAACTTAATTTTTTGCGTTTTTCTTCTGTGCTATAACATTTAAATAAATAAGCTTGCAATAAACAAGGAAGTATAAAAAATGTGATTGTAAAAAAAAACATAGTTATACAAGTCAAAAATCCAAAATAATTATATGCTTTATATTCTTGCGGTGACAATTCTTTAGCTTCTAGAGAGCTAAGTAATGCAAGATCCCTAGAAGTTTCAATACCATAGGTAAGATAAAATATGATAACAATAGCCATAAAAAAGATAATAAAATATACTAAAAAATAAGATTTTACAAATTCTTTTATGTTAATTCTCATCCAATAATTTAAAATAGAAAAGGCAATAAGAACACTTAAAGTTGTAAGATAAAATTTTATATTAGTAAAAGCAAGAATAAATCCAAATAAACCCCAAAAAATAGAAAATGTAATATCTTCTCCCATTTAAACTCCTGTATTATAAAGCACATTATAAGCTTTATCTTTAAAATCAAGTTTAGCGATAAAATCCTTACTATAAAGTTTAAAGTCCAAACCATAAGGAGTGAATTTTTGATAGTCTTGGTAATCTTGATTGTAAAGATAGTATTGCTTGGTTTTTGGGGATTGTAGAATATCAGCAAAGGTTATTTGTGGTATAAAAAATAAATATTTCTTTGGTTTATAAGTTTCCATCTGTCTTGTAGAACCCCAAATACTAAAACTCTTTTCATTAAAATCCCAAGCTCCAACAGGTTGTCCTAGCTTGATAAAATTTCCCTTATCATCAAATTCATGTCCTTGATCTAAAAAATCAAAGCTATCATAAACATAAACAAGCATTTCATCAACGCGGTATGATACCTTTTCTCTATCTCCTTGAATTTCTTTTTTAATGCTTAATTTCGAAGGAACAAAATTAAAAGAAAATTTACCACTACAAGCATAAAGAGATAGATCTTGCATGAGTTCATCATAAGTTTGTTCCCCAATCTCCGATGTATCATAACCTAACATAGTGCTCATTGTCAATGGTTGCGTTCTTAAATATGTTTTAATAAACCAAGTAAGAGAAAATTCTGTATCAAATTGCTTTGCGATATTTACTTGTAAATTTTCCCGAATTTGTCTGAAAAACTCATCATCACCCACACCTATATATTGACAATTTAAAGTATCAAGCTCATAGGGCTTACAGTCTAAAATGCGTTTATAATCTTTTGAAATTTCATCATTTTCTTTAATGATGATATAAGATTCTTCATTTTTATCGCTTCGATTTTCTTTTATATCGATAGCAAAATCAAATTTATATTCTCCTTGAGGCAAATTTTTTAATATCAAAATATTATGAGTTTTTTGTAAGATTATTTCTATTTGCTTTGTAAAATTTTGAGTGTATATGTCTTCTTTTGTATGAAATTTTTTACTTAGTCTTTTTATTATAGGAAAATGAGAATAAAACTTATCCCAATCTAGCGTAGTGTAAAATTTAATAGAACGCCTTTCTTCTCTTACTTCATTTGTTTTATTATCTATATGGCGAGAAAAACGCTCTGAATTTTGCCTTAGTCTTTTCATCTCTTGGGTTTGTGTGTTGTTTGGATAAGGGGTATAATGTAAAATAAGGGGTTCTATACCTTTACTTTGTAAGAAATTTTGTATTTCTTTTAGTCTTTGTTCTGCTTGGGGATTATTAGGCTTATTTTGTTTTACGGGGAGATGATAATTTTGTATTGTATCTATCTTAGGGCTATTTTGCCACAATACTTGAAGTTGATAGCTAATAGCCCAACCTAGTGTTGCTATTTCATTATTGCTTTTTTGATAGTATTTAAATTCATTATAACAACACTCTAATTCTGTAGGTAAAACTGTTTCATCATATTGCAAAGTGCTAAAATTTATATTATTAATATAAATTTGGCTCTTTAAAGTTTCTTCATTAATATGTCCTACTGGAACAATGTTTTCCCAAAAAAGTTCTTCATCCATTATTTCATCCTATTGTTTTTATATTTTTTAGAAATTCCTTAAGCATGTTCTCATTTAAATTTATAGAATACCTAGTCCAGCACATTCTAGCATATTTATAAAGTTTCATATATTTGGCTTGTTTTCATATATTATTTTATCCTTTATGATTTGCATTTGAATTCATCTTTAGGAGAAAAATAATAACTAGGTGTATCTTGTTTTATAGTATTATCTTGATCTAA
>NZ_MJXL01000067.1:0-657 GCF_001762785.1 Campylobacter sp. BCW_6463 | reverse complement strand
CCTGTAAGGAGGGTGGAGTTTAGGAAGATATAAGCTTGATAGTTTTGGAGTTCTTCAAAAGTAAAATCTGTCGTTGCTTCTAATTTATAAAGTTCATCATAAATACTTTGACAATCAATGATGCTTTTATTTTCACAAAACAAATAAATACTTTTTTTATCTTTATGAATAGAATATAAAAAGTCTTTACCTATCATAATTTTCCTAAATAATACCTATTTTAGCTTTTCCATTAAAATACAAAGCTTGTGATATTTTACAAACTCCACCTAAATATTGCTCATCCCAAATTTGATCTTTTATTTTATAACTTTTTGAATTATATCCATATATTTTTGTTATATTATTAATATTTTCAAGACATTTCATATCTTTATAAACCACAATGAAAATTCTAAATTCCCCAATGGCAATTTTATGAGCTAAATTTTCTTGATTATTAATAAAGGAACAATCTTTTCTGTATTTATTAAAATCATTTTTATCAAGAATTAAAATGTATTTTTCTTTTTCTTGTGCCTTTAAAATAAAATCTATGATTTTTGTTTGACTAATAATAGGAGTTTTATAACTTGTATAATAATTATCTCCAAGCTCTTCTAAAATACCATTTGTTTCTTGCATTATGGTGGCTATTAATGAAAGAAAATATTCAAA
>NZ_MJXL01000066.1:0-1442 GCF_001762785.1 Campylobacter sp. BCW_6463 | reverse complement strand
ATAGCTATATTAGGAAAATTCCAACCATAAACACTAGGGGAATTAAAAGTATAAACTTCATTAGGGCTAAAAGATAATTTGTCTTTATATTTAATATCGCAATATATCAAAGCCATTTGAGCTAAATACCCACCCAATGAATGTCCTACAAATATAATTCTTTTGTGTTTGTTTTTGATTATTTTATTTACTTGTTCTAAAAATTCTAAAAGAAAAGAAGATTGGATATTGCCATTGAGGGATAGAGTTATGTCTTGAACTATATCTTGAATCGAGCTAATAAAATTATCAGTTTCAGTTCCCCTAAATCCTACTATAAATTCATCTTTTTCTTTATCATAAAACAAAGTAGCACTAAAGCCACTTGTAGTGTTAGGCTGATGAAATTGAACCTCATATCTTTGAATGAAATTTTTAGTCTGTAATTCTCCAAATTCTCCGTTGAGTTTACCTTTACTAATAAAACTATATTTTTGTCCGACCTTTTCTTTTTTTCCAGCTATTTTGCCATTATAGCTTAAGTTTAAAAGCTCATTTAAGGTAATAATAGTTTCATTTTCTTGCAATATACAATCTTCTAAATCAAAATAAAAATAACTAGCTTGTGCAAGTTCTGCATAATCTTTTAATTCATTGATTTTTTCTTGCAAAATTATCCTTTATTTAAATAATGACAAAAAAATATATAATGTAACATAAAAACTATTATGATAATAAAACATGTAATATAATATCAAAGCTATAGGATAATAAAGTAACAATAGCAATGCTATATACAAAAACTTTATTTCACAAAGAGAAAAAAAGCGATAAAGCATTAATAGAATTAAAGGAAAAATAATCCAACCTAGCATTACAAAAAATTCATACACTCTATTTGGATTATGCCCTACAGCAGGAGAAATAACAAACCCACTTATACAAAATACTACCCAAACAATATAAAACTTACGAAATGCACCCATTTATTTTCCTTTTTAATATTTTTAATAAAATTATTCTACTTTTTTAAAAATTAAAATATAGCTATATTAGGAAAATTCCAACCATAAACACTAGGGGAATTAAAAGTATAAACTTCATTAGGGCTAAAAGATAATTTGTCTTTATATTTAATATCGCAATATATCAAAGCCATTTGAGCTAAATACCCACCCAATGAATGTCCTACAAATATAATTCTTTTGTGTTTGTTTTTGATTATTTTATTTACTTGTTCTAAAAATTCTAAAAGAAAAGAAGATTGGATATTGCCATTGAGGGATAGAGTTATGTCTTGAACTATATCTTGAATCGAGCTAATAAAATTATCAGTTTCAGTTCCCCTAAATCCTACTATAAATTCATCTTTTTCTTTATCATAAAACAAAGTAGCACTAAAGCCACTTGTAGTGTTAGGCTGATGAAATTGAACCTCATATCTTTGAATGAAATTTTTAGTC
>NZ_MJXL01000065.1:0-1401 GCF_001762785.1 Campylobacter sp. BCW_6463 | reverse complement strand
TTGATCTCAGCTATCAATGCGGTTAAAGACACAACAGGAGTTCAAGCTTCTAAGGATGAAAATGGTAAGCTTGTTCTTACTTCAGCTGATGGTAGAGGGATTAAAATCACTGGAGATATAGGAGTTGGTTCTGGAATTTTAGGAACACAAAAAGAAAATTATGGAAGATTATCTTTAGTAAAAAACGATGGTAGAGATATTAACATCAGCGGAACCAATCTTAGTGCTATAGGTATGGGAACAACTGATCTTATTTCTCAATCTTCAGTATCTTTAAGAGAGTCTAAAGGTCAAATCGATGCAAATATAGCGGATGCAATGGGCTTTAATTCCTTTAAAGGCGGAGGAAAACAAATTTTAGTAGGTTATTCTTCTGTTTCAGCTTATATGAGTTCTGAAGGTTCAGGATTTTCTGCTGGTTCAGGATTTTCTGAGGGCAGTGGCAAAAATATGTCAGCTTTATTAACAGATTCTCTTGTTACTATTTCAGCAATGTCTAGTGCTAGCAATGTTTATACCGTTTCTAAAGGTTCAGGTTTTTCAGAAGGTTCAGGAAATTCTCAATTTGCTACTTTAAAAACTTCAGCAGGCAATATGGCTGGAACAGTAGATAAGAGTGCGGGTGTAACTACTCTTAAAGGTGCTATGGCTGTAATGGATATAGCTGAAACTGCTATAACCAATCTTGATCAAATCAGAGCTGATATAGGTTCTATACAAAATCAAGTTACATCAACTATAAACAACATCACCGTAACTCAAGTCAATGTTAAATCAGCTGAATCACAAATCAGAGATGTAGACTTTGCAAGCGAGAGTGCAAACTACTCTAAAGCTAACATCTTAGCTCAAAGTGGATCTTATGCTATGGCTCAAGCAAATTCTAGTCAGCAAAATGTTTTAAGACTGCTTCAGTAGTTAAGCTCTAAAATACTGCGATATATACAAATCCAAGCCTAGTTTAAATACTAGGCTTTTTTATTTTTGATGTTTTTTAAACTTGGAACACTTCTTGCTTTAATCTTTTCGATGCAATATTTTGAAAGGATTTAAAATGGGTTTTAGGATAAACACCAACATCGGTGCGTTAAATGCGCATGCAAATTCAGTTGTTAATGCTAACGAGCTTGACAAGTCTTTAAGTAGACTTAGTTCAGGTCTTAGGATTAACTCTGCAGCGGATGATGCTTCAGGGATGGCGATAGCAGATAGTTTAAGATCTCAAGCCAATACTTTAGGTCAAGCTATCTCAAATGGTAATGATGCTTTAGGTATCTTACAAACTGCTGATAAGGCTATGGATGAGCAACTTAAAATCTTAGATACTATCAAGACTAAAGCTACTCAAGCAGCTCAAGATGGTCAAAGTACAAAAACAAGAACCATGCTTCAAGCAGATAT
>NZ_MJXL01000064.1:0-88793 GCF_001762785.1 Campylobacter sp. BCW_6463 | reverse complement strand
TTTAACACCAATTTATATGGCACAGCTAAACAAAGAATTCAAAACCAGCTTTGTTATAAATTGGGTCAAACTATGATTATTAATTCTAAAAGTATTATTGGCATTCTATTTATGCCAATATATTTGTTATCAACATTTTTAAATTACAAACAAGATCAAAAAATATATCATCAAAAAATAAAAAAAGATCCAACTTTAAAATTACCCCCTTTAGAAAATTATCCAGATTACCAAGAAGCTTTAAAGTATAAAGAACACTTATCTTATAAACTAGGAAAAATTTTATTAGAATCTTTTAAAACTTGGCATAAAGGTGGTTTATTTAGATTTCCTTTGCTAATTTTAAAATATAAAATTTAATTTTTTTCGAAATGGAGGTTTTAATTTGAAAAAAATAATTGCCGTAAGAAAAGATGGACTCGGTGAAAGAATGTGTGCTTTTTTAAATGCAATGGTGATCGCTAAGAACTTAAAATTGAAGTTTGAATTTACTTGGAATTTAGGCTTATCAAGAAATATTTATGCTGAAAAATTAGATTTATTTACCCCAGAATCCTGCATTCCAAATATCGAAGAAATTTTCGATGATGAATTTATTCAAAAGCATTATGCTTTTAATTTTCAAGATATAAACCATGAAGATTTTCCAGATATTTCAGAATTAAAAAATTGTAAAATTAAATCTTGGCTGGATTTTGTAAGATATGAATGGGGGGATATTTTTTATAGTCAAATGTATTTAAGTGAATTTTTTGATTATGATCTTAAATCATATAAAAAAGATTTGCAATTAGCATGGACAAATATTAAATTTTCTCAAAAATATCAATTTATTATAGATAATGTTAATAATATTTATCAAGAATTTGGAAATTTTATCGCCATACATATTAGAAGTGGAGATATTGTTTATAGTAAATGTGGAGATATTATTTTTATAGGTCATTTAAAAATGATATGTTTTCATTTAGCAGCTTCTATGATTAAGTGTCTTAAAGATACTCAAAATTGTAATAAATTTTTAGTTTTCGCTGATGATTGTAAGTCAACTAGAGATTTAAAAAAACAATGTTTGGGTCAAAATATTAATATTTTTACAGTTGAAGATTTTAATTTTGTAAATGAATTAAATAGCTCGGAAAGAACTTTTTTTGAAGTTTTGTTAATGTCTAAGGCCGATAAAATTTATTCTACTAGATTTTCTGGGTTTTCAAGATTAGCTAATTTTATTTCAGCAGGAGAGGATTGTGGTATTTATCAAAGTTTTACAGCAGAGCAACTTTTTAATATGTTGTATGACGGTGTAAAACAATTTCAATTTAATGATGAGCAAACAGCAACTTCTTATTTTATGCTTTATATTTATTCAAGTTGGTTAAATAGAGATCCAAAAGAACAAGAATTTTTTTTACAGAATGCTACTTTTTTATATAAAGAATGTTTTTTATTTAAATTATTTTATATTTATATATTATTAAAAAATAATAATTTTAAAATTTTAAAATTATTTTTAGATAATTTAAATAACAAAGAGCTAGAAAAAATAAAATCACTTATTTTATCAAATCAAGAAATTCCTTCCTTGTATGGTTTTATGTATTTTTATTTTGTGAGATACCATGATAAACATAGATTTTTGTTTGAAATAAGTATAGAGATATGCATAAAAATTATTAAAGGAGAATATTTATGTAACAATGAAATGGAGGAAGCTGTAGCTTTGTTTATTTTTAAAAAAAATAATTTAAAATTATCAAGGTCTAATTTAAATTTTTCAGCAATAGAACTGGTAAAAAATCACTTATCATACAAATTAGGGCAAGCAATAGTAGAAAATTCAAAAAGTATATTAGGATTAATCAGAATGCCTTATGTGCTTTCTTATATTTCGGATAAACACAAGCAAGAACAAAAATACAAAAAAGATTTATCTTTAAAATTATCTTGTTTCAAAAATTATCCAGATTATCAAGAAGCTTTAAAATATAAAGAATGTTTTAATTATAAGTTGGGAGAAGCTTTAATAAAAGCTCATAAAAGTTGGTATAAGGGGGGATATATTAAATTTATATTCAAAGATATACCTAGATTGAAAAGGAAGGCTAAACAAGAAGGGAGAGATAATAATGGCTATAGAATTTGACATACAAGAATCAAAAATTTTAAAAGGGGTATATATAATAACTCCTAATAAATTTAGAGATTTGAGAGGGGAGATTTGGTCAGCATTTTCTGAAGATTGTTTAAAGCATTTGCTTCCTGATAACCTAAATTTTGTTTTGGATAAATTTACTTTATCAAAACCAAATGTTTTAAGAGGAATTCATGGAGATCACAAGTCGTGGAAGTTGGTAACTTGTGTGTATGGAGAAGTGCATCAAGTAGTGGTTGATTGTAGAAAAGACTCTCCTGCTTATCTAAAATGGGAAAAATTTATTATCAATCAAAATAATCAGAAATTAATTTTAATTCCACCTTATTTTGGAAATGCGCAGTATGTTAGCTCAAAAAGTGATGCTTTATATTATTACAAGTGGGCTTATGAGGGTGAATATGTTGATGCCAAAGATCAGTTTACCTATGCATGGAATGATAGTAGAATTGCTATAGATTGGCCAACAAGCAATCCTATATTATCAGATAGGGATATTGATGCAACAATTAATGATCATACTAAAGGATTTTAATGAATAAAGATTCTAGAATTTATATAGCAGGACACAAAGGTACAGCTGGTACTGCCTTAGTAGAAAACTTAAAAAAAAGAGGATATGAAAATTTAATTCTTAAAACACGACAAGAACTTGATTTGTTAAATCAACAAGCTGTGATTGAATTTTTTAAAAACGAGCAACCAGAATATGTTTTTTTAGCAGCAGTTTTGCCATGTGGCGCTGCTAATGTATCTCAAAGAGCAGATTTTATATACGAAAATACAACTATACAAAATAATATTATCCATCAATCTTTCAAATTTGGAGTAAAAAAATTAATTTTTTTTGGTTCAGGTTATATGTATCCTGAAAAAACTCTTAATCCCATTAAAGAAGAAAGTATGTTGACTGATATATTAGAATATAATGCAACCTCGTTCGGTGTTGCAAAAATATCAGGTGTATTAATGTGTGAATCATATAATATTCAATACGGAACCAATTTTATAACTTTAGCTTTAAATAATTTATATGGAACAAGAGCAAATTTTGACTTTGAAAAGTCTAGAGTATTGCCGGCGCTACTTAGAAAATTTCATCTAGCTAAACTACTAGAAGAGGAAAGAGAGGGTGAAATTTTAAAAGATTTAAAAATGAAATCATTTGTTGAAGCGAAGAAGTATTTAGCTAATTTTGGTATTTCAAAAGACTATGTGGAAATTTGGGGGACAGGGAAGGTTAGAAGAGAATTTATACATAGTGATGATTTGGCTGATGCTGCTATTTATGTTATGGAAAATGTAAATTTTTCTGATTTATATAATAAAGATGAAAAAATAAAAAATACGCATATTAATATTGGAACAGGTGTTGATTATAGCATAGCAGAAGTTACTCAAATGGTTAAGCAAATTGTCGGATTTAAAGGAAAATTGATTTTTAATCCTAATAGACCAGATAGCACAATGGATCGTTTGATGGATTGTTCTAAAATTCATTCTTTGGGTTGGAGACACAAAATTGAACTTGAAGATGGTATTAAAATGATGTATGATTGGTATTTAAATAAAGGAGAATAAATGAAATATACACTAGCCTCGTCAACTTGGGATGAAAAGGAATTGCAAGCAATACAAGATGTTATCAAAAGTGATATGTTTACTATGGGCAAAAAGGTGGCTGAATTTGAAAAAGATTTTGCTAAATTTATAGGCTCAAAGTATGCGGTTATGACAAGTTCAGGTTCAACTGCAAATTTGATAGCAACAGCAGCCTTATTTTATACAAAAAACCCTAAATTAAAAAAAGGAGATGAAGTTATAGTTCCTGCGGTATCATGGAGTACTACTTATTATCCACTTTATCAGTATGGCTTGAAATTAAAATTTGTAGATATAGATTTAGAAACACTAAATTACGACTTAGATGCTTTAAGTAGTGCTATTAGCGATAAAACAAAAATGATCATGATTGTAAATTTATTAGGAAATCCTAATGATTTTGATACGATTAATGATCTTATCAAAGGAAAAGATATTATTTTGCTTGAAGACAATTGCGAATCAATGGGGGCAGAGTATAAGGGAAAGCAAACTGGAACTTTTGGTATTATGGGAACTTTTTCAACCTTCTTTTCTCACCATATGGCCACAATGGAAGGTGGTTTTGTTGTCACGGATGATGAGGAGCTGTATCATATTTTGCTATGTTTAAGAGCACATGGTTGGACTAGAAATCTTCCAAAAGAAAATTTAGTAGTCAATAAAAGCGACGATTGGTTTAGTGAGTCATTTCGTTTTGTGTTGCCAGGATATAATGTGCGTCCAGTGGAAATGAGTGGGGCTATCGGTATAGAACAGCTTAAAAAATTACCTATGTTTTTAAAACATCGTAGAGAAAACGCGAAATTATTCTGCGAATACTTTCAAAATCATCCTGAATTTATTATGCAAAAAGAAATCGGAAGTAGCTCATGGTTTGGATTTTCATTGGTAATTAAACCAAATTCTAAATTACAAAGAAAAGATATTATTAAAAAACTAGAAGAAAATGATATAGAGTATCGTCCTATAGCAACTGGAAATTTTACACAAAATGAGGTAATTAAGTATTTTGACTATGAAATTTATCAAGAATTAAAAAATGCAAAATATATACATGAAAAAGGATTTTTTGTAGGCAATCACCAATTTAGCATTAGCAATCAAATTAATTTATTTAAAAAAGTTTTGGATAGTTTATGAAAAAAACAGCGTTAATTACAGGATTTACAGGGCAAGTTGGCTCACAAATGGCAGATTTCTTGCTAGAAAATACAGACTATGATGTTATAGGTATGATGCGTTGGCAAGAACCTATGGATAATATCTATCATTTAAGCGACAGAATAAATAAAAAAGATAGAATCAGTATTTTTTATGCAGATTTAAATGATTACTCTAGTCTTCAAAAACTTTTCGAGAGTCAAAGGCCTGATGTGATTTTTCACTTAGCAGCTCAGTCTTATCCAAAAACTTCTTTTGATATACCGATTGAAACTTTACAGACTAACATAATAGGCACAGCAAATATTTTGGAAAACATTAGAATTTTAAAGGCAAAAGATGGATATGACCCTGTAGTGCATATCTGCTCTTCAAGTGAAGTTTATGGTAAAGCAAAAGCAGGTGTTAAACTCAATGAAGAAACAGCTTTTCACGGTGCAAGTCCTTATAGCATAAGCAAAATCGGCACTGATTATTTGGGAAAATTTTATGGCGAAGCTTATAATATCCGCACTTTTGTTACAAGAATGGGAACACATAGCGGCCCAAGACGTTCTGATGTGTTTTTTGAAAGCACGGTGGCAAAACAAATTGCTTTGATTGAAGCGGGCTATCAAGAGCCTGTTATCAAGGTTGGAAATCTCTCAAGCATAAGAACTTTTCAAGATTGTCGTGATGCCATAAGGGCTTATTATCTACTTTCTCTTGAAAGTGAAAAAAGAAATATTCCTTGTGGCGAAGCTTTTAATATAGCAGGTGAAGAAGCCTTTAAACTTCCTGAAGTTATAGATATACTTTTAGAATTTTCTACAAGAAAAGATATAAAAATAGAACAAGATGAGCAAAGATTGCGTCCTATTGATGCGGATTATCAAATGTTTGATAACACAAAAATCAAAAGTTATATCAACTGGAAACCCCAAATTCCAGCTAGAAAAATGTTTGAGGACTTGTTAAATCATTGGAGAGATGAGATAAAAAAAGGAAGGATACCATTAAATAGATGAAAACTATACGCACGCAAACTCCTCTTCGCCTTGGTTTAGCAGGTGGAGGGACTGATATAAATTTATATTGTGATAAATACACAGGCTATGTTTTAAATGCAACTATATCTTTATATATACATTGCACTTTGATTGAAAGAGAAGATGGAAAAATCATTTTTGATTCGCCTGATACAAATTCTTACTCTGAATACGAAAGCAGAGAATTCTTAGAAAATGATGGAAAATTAGATATTTTTAAAAGCATTTACAATCGCATTGTAAAAGATTTTACAAAAAAACCTTTAAGTTTTTCTTTGCACACTTATTCAGATGTACCAAGTGGTAGTGGACTAGGTGGAAGCTCAACCTTAGTTGTAGGGGTTATAAAGGCTTTTGCAGAATGGCTTAATCTTCCTTTAGGAGAATACGAAATTGCCAAACTTGCTTATGAGATAGAAAGAGAAGATTTGGGCATAGTAGGTGGAGCACAAGATCAATATGCTGCAACTTTTGGTGGATTTAATTTTATGGAATTTTATGATAATAAAAGAGTAATTGTTAATCCTTTGCGTATTAAAAACTGGACAGCTAGTGAGCTTGAAGCTAGAACTGTACTTTATTTTACAAATATCACAAGAGAAGCAAAAGATATAGAAGAGCATAAAAAAGGAAAACTTGGAGATGAAAAATCTCTCGAAGCTATGCATGCCATAAAACAAGATGCTATAAAGATGAAAGAAGCTTTGTTTAAGGCGGATTTTGATACTTTGGCACAAATTTTAGGCAAGTCTTGGCAGTCAAAAAAAATTATTTCAGAAATCGTTAGTAATGACGAACTTGAAAGAATTTATCATTTAGCTATGCAAAATGGAGCTTATAGTGGCAAAACTAGTGGAGCAGGAGCAGGTGGGTTTATGTTTTTCTTTGTAGATCCTACAAAAAAATACAACTTAATCAAAGCTTTAAACAAAGAACAAGGTTATGTACAAGATTTTTCATTTACAAAAGAGGGGGTTAAATCATGGAGAATTTAAATTCTTATATAAAAGAACATTTTCGAGAATCGATTTTGGTAAAAGAGCAAATTTTAAAAGATGAGAATTTGATAACTCTTATTAAAAATGCTTCATTAGAAGTCATAAAAGCTTATAAAAATGGTAACAAAACTTTGCTTGCAGGAAATGGTGGTAGCGCAGCTGATGCACAGCATATAGCAGGAGAGTTTGTGAGTAGATTTTACTTTGATAGACCTGGTATTGCAAGTATTGCACTTACTACAGATACAAGTATTTTAACAGCTATTGGCAATGATTATGGTTATGAAAATTTATTTGCTAGACAAGTGCAAGCTCAAGGTGTTAAAGGAGATGTTTTTATAGGCATTTCAACAAGCGGAAATAGTAAAAATATCTTAAAAGCTTTAGAGCTTTGCAAACAAAAAGAAATCATAAGTATAGGCTTAAGTGGAGTTAGTGGTGGAGCGATGAATGAACTTTGTGATTATTGTATAAAAGTGCCTTCAACTTGCACGCCAAGAATTCAAGAAGCACATATTTTAATAGGACATATTATTTGTGCTATTGTCGAAGAAGAGCTTTTCGGTAAAGGTTTTTTTTGCAAGCAATAATACTTTGTGGCGGCTTAGGAACAAGACTTAAAAGTGTTATAAAGGACATTCCAAAGCCTATGGCACCGATAAATAATAAACCTTTTTTAGAATTTATTTTTGAGTATCTTAAAAAACAAGGCATAAAAGAGATTATCTTAGCAGTATCATACAAATATGAAGTGATAAAAGAGTATTTTAAAGATGAGTTTTTAGGTATAAAAATAAAATACAGCATCGAAAAAGAGCTTCTAGGAACGGGTGGGGCTATAAAAGAGGCTTTGAAATTTATAAAAAATGAAGCTTATATTTTAAATGGAGATACTATATTTGATATTGATCTAAAAAAACTTATTTTAAATGATAGCAAAATTTGCATCGCACTAAAGCAAATGCGAAATTTTGATCGATATGGTACTGTAAATGTTGATGAACAAGATCTTGTAATTTCTTTTGAGGAAAAGGTATTTAAAAAGCAAGGTTTAATCAATGGTGGAATTTATCTTTTAACCAAAGATATTTTTAATGATTTTGCTTTGCAGGAAAAATTTTCTTTTGAAGAGTTTTTACAAGAAAATTATAAAAAACTAAAGGCTAGGGCTTGTATTTTTGATGATTATTTTATAGATATTGGTGTGCCTGAGGATTATTATCATTTTCTAATCAATAATTGAATATAATTATTTCTTGTTTTTTTGATTGATTTATTTTAAAGGAAAAACCCATGCTTAACCCAAATTCAGCCATAGAAAGAGTAAAAAACCATTTAGCTTATAAACTAGGTCAAACTGTGATAGAACATAGACATAACGGGGGGGGGGTATATAGCATTATTTAAAAAACTCTATAAAATCAAAAAACAACATAAAAAAGAACAAAAAATTTATCAACAAATCATACAAGTCTTTCCCCAACTTAAATACCCAAGTTTAGAAACATGTTCTGATTATAATGAAGCTTTAAGATGTAAATTCCATTTATCTTACATGATAGGTGAAGTTTTAATTAAGGCTTATCAGAATTGGTATAAAGGAGGTGGATTTAAATTAAAAAATAATATTAAAAAAGCAAATAAAGAATTTCAAATTTTTAGAGAAATTTTTAAAGAATTTGATCAGTTTAGCTCTAGTATCCTTGAAGGATTGATAGATAATAAACAATTATTTTTAAAAAAATTTCTAAGAATAAAAAATATATTAAAAATTCATCAAGACTATAAAACAATATTAGATAATATCTTTCACAATTTTAATTATTTTATACAAAATTTTGATCTTATAGAAGAATGGTTGTTATCAGATGATTTTAATGAAAGATATAAAAAAGGAAATCATCCTTACCCTTCTTTACTTGATCCTAAAAAATTAAATGATGAAAATGAAAAAATCAATTATCATAACATATCTGCTGAACTTGCTTGGGAGATGAATTTGCCTTTACCTGATGGGTATAAGTTTGTGTATTTAGGATTTGGTTTATCTGGCCATCTTGCTTTAGATTTATACCTTAGAAAATGCTCTTGTTATTTAGTATACGCTGAAAGTGATTATAAAAATATTTTATACACTCAGTGTGAAGAAAAAGCAGTATTATGTATTATAAGCTTATGGAAGAAAAACTTTGCATTTGAACATAAAATTTTAAGTTTATTAAATAATGAAATTACTATTTTAGTTTTAGTCAGAGATCCTATTGAAAGATTAAAAACAGGTGTAAATCATGGATATTTTGCTAAAAGTAATCAAAAATTTTACGATGTTTTTTTTATTAATGATGATATAGATAAAACATTAGATCGTTTCAAGTATTATCTAGGTGATATTGTTAGCGATTTGCCTATTATAGAAACAATTGATTTTACAATTCAGCATAGCTCGTTTTATATAAATTCTTTGTTTAATAAAGTTATAAAAAATAATGTACTTTATATTGACATGGATGAAATTACTCCACAGCAATCCTTCCAAACATTATTAAGGTTATCAAAATTTTTAGATTTTAACCAGCCAAAATTTAGTGATATGAAATATTTTAAAGAAATTAAATATAATGATTTTAAATATATATTACCTTTAGTTTTAAATATTTATTATGAAGGGCAGAAAATTCCTATCTATATAGAAGCAACTGTCAGTCAAAGCAAAAAAATTGATATATTTAAATATATTTTTTCTAAAAATCATGAATTGTACAATAAAGTGCATTTTTATATTGATAATTTTTACATCGAATTAATTGATTGCAATAGTAATTTTTTAAATTATATCAAAGAGTATATTATAGAATTTTTAAATAAATTGGATTTGAAAATTAAAAAGATAGTAGCAAATAAAATAAAAGAAAAAGATGTGCTTGTATATTTAAAATCAAACCAAGAAATAAGAAAAAAGTTAAAAAACATACTAAATAAAGAACTTGTTCATATCAAACAACATCGTCCAGATATAATAGCTTCTTGGAAGTATTATCAAGAATTTGAAAAAATGTGCAAGGAGTTGGATGGTAATATTTAAGAGATTTGTAAATTAATAAAAAAAAGATATAATTATGTTTTAATTTAGAGAAAGGAATCAATATGAAACAAGGGGATTTTACAGAGGTTGCAAAGCATTATCATAATAGACCTGCTTATAGTCCGTTTTTACTTGAAAAACTTGTAGCTTGTATCAATGATAAAAATAAAAATTTAAAAGATTTAAATATTGTTGAAGTAGGAGCTGGAACTGGAAAACTTACTAAGATACTAGGAGAAATGTTTGGATGCCAAATTAGTGCTGTGGAACCAAACGATAATATGCGCGAAGAAGGACAAAAATTTACACAAAATTTATCAAATATTTTTTGGCACAAAGGAAGTGGTGAAGAAACCTGCATGAGCAATAATCAAGCTGATTGGGTCATCATGGCTAGTTCTTTCCATTGGACAGATCCTAAAAAATCTCTCCCAGAATTTAATCGTATATTGATAGGGGGGGGGGTATTTCACTGCGATTTGGAATCCTCGCCACATTGTAGAGGGTTCGGTTTTTGATGAGATCGAAAAGGAGATTAAACATATTGTTCCAGAGCTTGCTCGTGTAAGCAGTGGCACTCAAAATGCTAAAAAATGGGAAGAAATTCTTGTTTCAACAGGAGATTTCACAGACTGCTTTTTTATGGAGTGCGACTATAAAGAGTTTTGGGATAAAGAGCGTTATCTTGGAGCTTGGCATTCTGTAAATGATATACAAGCACAAGCAGGTGAAAAAAGATGGAAGGAAATTTTAGAGATGATAGAAGCTAAAATTTCTCATATGCAAAGTATAGAGATTCCTTATAAAATAAGAGCATGGACAGCTAGAAAAGCATAAAATACCTCCTTTTTTTCATCAAGCTTGTCAAAGATGAAAAAAAGGAAACAAAATGCAAAAACTAGTAGAACAAGTGTGGGATTATACCAAGCATGCTAAATTTTATAGCTATAGACCAAATTATGCTCCAAAAACTATAGATATGCTTATTAGTTTAGTTGGAAAAAAAGATATCAAGGTGGCTGATATCGGTGCAGGAACTGGAAATTTAAGCATTATGCTTTTAGAAAGAGGATGTAAGGTAGTATCTGTAGAACCAAATGATGCGATGCGTGAGATCGGGATAGAAAGAACTAAGGGTCAAAAGATTGACTGGGTTAGAGCAACAGGCTTAAACTCAACACTTCAAAATAGTGAATTTGATTGGGTGACTTTTGGTAGTAGTTTTAATGTAATGGATAGAAATGAAGCCTTAGAAGAGGCACATCGCTTATTAAAATCAGAGGGATATTTTTCTTGTATGTGGAATCACAGGGATTTAAACGATCCTGTGCAAAAAATAGCTGAAGATACTATTGTAGAATTTGTACCAAATTATACAAGGGGAACAAGAAGAGAAGATCAAAGACCAATTATAGAGAGTCGAAAGGATCTTTTTGATAATATTGTTTATATTGAAGAGGATTTTTATTTTCATCAAAGCATTGAAAATTATATTAATGCATGGAAAAGTGTTAAAAATCCTTACTGGGATTTGGAGACTGATGAAGGAAATGAACTTTTTAATAAAATTAGTGATAAAATTTCACAAAGACTTCCTAAGGAATTTAGCATAAAATATACCACTCGTTGTTGGAGTGCTAAAAAAATATAAAACTAAGGAAAAATATGGCGGAGTTAAAATTTAAAACCAAAGCACAAAATTTAAAAAATTTACAAACAAAATTAAAAAAAGCAAAAGTTCTACCTTTGGTTTTAACTTCGCTTGAAGAATTAATATCAAATGAAGATAAAGTTTTGCAGGACGTTCAAATTTTAAAGGCTAATAGACTCATTATAAGAAGTTCTTCTTTAAGTGAGGATAGTATGAAAAACTCTAATGCAGGTGCTTTTCTTTCTTTGGCAAATATTAAAGCTGATTCTAAAGATGAATTATTAAAAGCTTTATATGAAGTTGCCAATTCTATGCCATCAAAAAGCGATGAAATTTTAGTTCAACCTATGCTTGAAAACATTACTCTTTGCGGTGTTGGTTTTAGTGTTGATAAAGATAATTTTTCCCCTTATTTTTGTCTTCAATATGATGAAAATGGTTCAAATAGCTCTATTACAGATGGAAGTAGTAAGAGTGCAAAAACTTACTATCATTACAGAGATTATTTAGAATTTAAAGATATTAGACTTCAAAAAATTATAGAACTTATAAAAGAATTAGAAGTTTTATATGACTGTTGTTTTTTAGATGTTGAATTTGCATTTGTTATTCAAGATGATGAGGAAGAACTTTTTTGCTTGCAAGTGCGTCCTTTGGTTATGCATGAAAAAAATAATTTATTTCACTCTTTACCAAAAGAAGCTTTATATAGATTTTATAAACGTTTTGAGTCTTTAAAAGAATCAAGATCTAGAGTTTTGGGAGATAAAGTCATTTTTGGGGTAATGCCTGATTGGAATCCAGCTGAAATCATAGGGTTAAGACCTAAGCGTTTAGCTTTTAGTTTATATAAAGAAATCATTACGGATAATATCTGGGCGTATCAAAGAGATAATTATGGTTATAGAGATTTAAGATCCCATCCTTTAATCCATTCTTTTTTAGGCATTCCTTATGTGGATGTAAGATTATCTTTTAATTCTTTTATACCAAAAAAATTAGATGAAAATATCGCGCAAAAACTTGTCAATTTTTATTTAGATAAGCTTAATAAAAATCATGAATTGCACGATAAGATTGAATTTAATATAGTTTATTCTTGTTATGACTTTAATAGTTCTAAAAAATTACAAGAACTTTTAAATCATGGTTTTAATGAAAATGAAATCAAAAGATTAGAATTTTCATTATTGGAACTTACAAATAAGATTATTAATCCTAGATCAGGGCTTTATTTAAAAGACATACAAAAAGCTTATAAGCTAAAAGAAAGATATGATGGCATTATTAATTCTAATTTTTCTTTAATTGATAAAATTTATTGGCTTATTGAAGAATGCAAGCGTTATGGGACCTTGCCTTTTGCGGGGGTGGCTAGGGCTGCATTCGTAGCAATGCAACTTTTAAATTCTTTAGTTGAGATTGATTTTATAACTAAAGAGGAAAAAGATGATTTTTTAAATTCACTCAATACAGTGAGTAAAAATTTAAGCAAACAAACAAACCATCTTAATTTTCACAACAAAGATCAATTTTTGAAAGATTTTGGACACTTAAGAGCAGGAACTTATAATATTTTATCTCCAAGATATGATGAAGATTTTGAACTTTATTTTGATGTGGATCAAAAAGATAGTAAAGTTTATTTACAAGATAAAGCTTTTGTTTTTTCAGAAGAAAAGACAAAAGCTTTAAATGCTTTACTTAAAGAACATGGATTAGAGATTAATGCTTGTGAATTTTTTGATTTTTTAAAGCAGGCTATTGAGGGTAGAGAGCTTGTTAAATTTGAATTCACTAGATTGCTTTCTAAGGCTATAGTTTATATAGAAGAATTAGGCAAATATTATGGTATTGAAAAAGAAGATTTGGCTCATCTTGATATAAAAAGCATTTTAAATCTTTATTCTAGTCTTTATTCTATAAATCCAAAAGAGCAGTTTATGGAAGAAATTAATCGCAATAAAAAAGAATATGAACTTACACAAGCTATAAAACTTCCTTCTTTGCTTTGCAATGCCGATGAAATTTTTTCTTTTTATAATCATAGTATTATTCCAAATTTTATTACACAAAAGAGCATTACTGCATTTACGGCGAAGGAAAATGATAAAGATTTAGAAGGAAAGATTGTTTTAATTTATGCAGCAGATCCTGGATATGATTATTTATTTACAAAAAATATAGCAGGACTTATTACATGTTATGGGGGTGCTAATTCACATATGGCCATTCGTGCCTCAGAACTTGGAATGCCTGCTGTTATAGGAGTTGGAGAAGAAAATTTTGAAAAATATTTAAAAGCTAAAAAAATAAATATAGAATGTGAAAGTGAGCAAATATTTTGTTTATAGGTATTACTCAAAGGCTTATTTGCAACGAAAGTTATCATGAAGAAAGAGAATGTTTGGCTTTGGATTGGGGAAAATTATTTAATAAAGATTTATTTAAAAATTTTACTCCTCTTCCTCTTAGCTATGAAATAGATTTTTCTCATTATAAACATCTAATAAAAGCTGTGATATTAAGTGGTGGTAATGATTTAAGTTTTTATAGTCCTAATGTTTTATCTAAAAAGAGAGATTTATACGAAAAGCAAGTTATAGAAATTTGTTTAAAAGAAAAAATACCACTTTTAGGAATTTGCAGAGGAGCTCAGATGATAGCTCATTATTTTAACAGCCATATAAGTCCTTGTGAAAATCATATAGGCAAACATGAAGTATTTTTCTCAAAAGAAAAATTTATAAGTAATTCTTTTCATAATTTTGCTATTGAAAAATTAGGTGAAGATCTTGTAGAACTTTGCTTAGCAAAAGATAATACTATAGAAGCTTTTAAACATAAGTATGAAAATATTTTTGGTATAATGTGGCATATTGAAAGAGAAAATGGGCTTAATAATATTCAAATTTTAAAAGAGTGGTTTAGTTTAATCAAGGAATAATATGAATGCAATTATCTTAGCAGCAGGTTTTGGATCAAGGCTGATGCCTTTAACAAAAGATCAACCAAAGTGTATGGTTGAGTATAAGAATAAAAAAATAATAGATTATGAAATCGAAGCTTTAAAATCAGCAGGTATAAATGAAATAGCTGTTGTGGGTGGATATTTAAACGATGTGCTAAAAAATTATCTTAATAAATATGATATTGAGCATTTTTTTATTAATTCAAAATATGATAAAACCAATATGGTTCATACTTTTTTTTGTGCTAAAAATTTTATGTTAAAATGCATCGAAGAAAAACAAGATTTGATTATTTCTTATGCAGATATCGTTTATTTTCAAGATTGCGTGCAAAAGCTTATAAATGCCAAAGAAGAATTTGCTATAGTAGTTGATAAGTCTTGGCGTAAGCTTTGGAGCAAACGCTTTGCAAATCCTTTAGAAGATGCTGAAACATTAAAGATGGCAAATGGTTATATTATAGAACTTGGAAAAAAAGCTAATGCCTATGATGAGATAGAAGCTCAATATATAGGACTTTTTAAATTTTCTTATCAATTTCTTTCCGAAGTTATTGCTTTTTATGAAATGCTTGACCGAGATATTTTATATGATAATAAAAATTTTGAAAATATGTATATGACAAGTTTTTTGCAGGCTTTAATTGAAAAATACAACAACGCAAAAGCAGTGAAAATTGATGGCAATTGGTGTGAAATTGATTTTATGAGTGATTTAGAGGTGCAAATTGAAAAATAATCCTTATATTATTTGGCTTACTGGTTTAGCTGGAAGCGGAAAAACAACTATAGGTCAAGCTTTGTATGAAAAATTAAAACTAAAATATAAAAACCTTATTTATCTCGATGGAGATGAGTTAAGAGAAATATTAGGACATTATGCATACGATAAACAAGGTCGCATAGATATGGCTTTGAAAAGAGCTAAATTTGCAAAATTTTTAAACGATCAAGGTATGATAGTTATTGTCACTACGATTTCAATGTTTAATGAGATTTATGATTACAATAGAAAGCAATTAAAAAATTATTATGAAATTTATATAGAATGCGATATGCATGAATTAATGCAAAGAGATCAAAAAGGACTTTATACTAAGGCTTTAAATAAAGAAATTGATAATGTAGTTGGTGTTGATATAGAATTTGATAAACCAGAAGCTGATTTAGTGATCAATAATTCTTGTCGAAATAATTTAGAAGAAAAAGTTGAATTTATAATAAAGAAATTGGCATTGTGAAGTATTACTCAACATCAAAAAAACTTATCGCTAATGCTAGGAATTTTTACAGTATTTTTTTATATAAGAGAAATTTAAAAATCAACAAAGATGATCTTTTCTTTGGCTGGGGACGCAAAAAATCAGGTTTAAAAGCTATGAATTTAGCAAAAAAACATAAGGCTAAATTCATACTTTTAGAAGATGGATTTATTCGCTCATTAAATTTAGGAGTTGAAAATAGCCCAAGTTTTTCTATAGTTAAAGATGATATAGGCGTTTATTATGATGCAACAGCACCTTCAAAGCTTGAAAATCTTTTAAATACTTATGAATTTAAAGATGAAGAAATCAAGCAAGCTAAAAAAGCTATAGAGCTTATCAAAAAATATAAAATTAGCAAGTACAATAGCAATCTTGATATTCCAGATGATTATTTTCAAAAAGATGAAAAACGCGTTTTAATCATCACTCAAACAGCCAATGATGCCTCTCTTGAATTTGGTTTTGCTAAAGATTTTAAAACTGTCGATATGATAAAAGATGCCATAAAAGAAAATCCTGATTCTAAAATTTATATAAAAATCCATCCTGATGTTTTAAGCGGTAAAAAACAAAGTGATTTAGTTATAAATTTCTTGCCTAAAGAATGTATTTTAATCACTGAAAATTTTAATCCCATAGCCTTGCTTGAGTTTTTTGATAAGGTTTATACCAAAACTTCTGGTATGGGTTTTGAAGCTTTGATACAAGAATGTGAGTGTATTTGTTATGGCATGCCATTTTATGCAGGTTGGGGTCTAACAAAAGATAAATTAGAGTGTAAAAGAAGGATGCAAAAAAGAAGTTTAGAAGAAGTTTTCTATGCTGCTTATATACTTTATAGCGAGTATTTTAATTCTTATTTAAATCAAAAAAGTAATATTTTTGATACTATTCAAACTTTAGCAAAATATAAAGATATAGAAAAGGTAAATTCTAACAGGCTTTTTATGCTAGGCTTTACCTTATGGAAAAGGCATTTTATCAAGCCTTTTTTTAAGGCCAAAGATAATGAAATTATTTTTTTAAATTCTATTAAATCTTTAGTTAGATACAAGCTTAAAGAAGATGATAAATTTTTTATTTGGGGTAGAAGGATAGATTATAATATTCTTAAAAGCACTCTTATAAAAAAAGCGCAAGATGAGAATTTATCTCATTTTACTCCTAAAATTTCTTTAGTAGAAGATGGTTTTATTCGTTCGATTTCATTGGGTTCTGATCTTACGCGCCCTTTTTCTTTAATCGTTGATGATAAAGGACTTTACATTGATCCAAACAAACCAAGTAAACTAGAAGAGCTCTTGCAAAACGAAATCTTTGATGAAAATATGCTAAATAGGGCGAAAAATATTATAAAAATCTTACTTGAGAATCGCTTTTCAAAATACAATGGCTTAAAGCATGAAGACTTAAAAATCAATGCCAAAATAGGACAAAAGATTATTTTAATCCCTGCTCAAGTTGAAGATGATGCTTCGATGATTTTAGGGGGTTTTGGCTTATCCACTCTTGATTTACTTAAGGAGGTGCGTGCTAAAAATCAAGATGCTTATATCATCTTTAAACCCCATCCTGATGTGTTAAGTGGCAACCGTGTGGGTTTAAAAGATGAAACACTCATCTTGGAATTTTGTGATGAGATTGTAAAAGATTGCAGTATTGATAGTGCCATAAAAATTGCTGATGAAATTCACACTATTACTTCTACAAGTGGTTTTGATGCTCTTTTAAGAGCTAAAAAAGTTTTTACTTATGGTATACCTTTTTATGCGGGTTGGGGTTTAACAAAAGATAAACATAAATGCGAAAGAAGAACAAGAAAACTAAGCCTAGAGGAGCTTGTAGCAGGTGCTTTGATTACATATCCAAGATATATAAATCCTAAAACAAAAACTTTATGTGAAATTGAAGTTTGTTTAGATATAATGCTAAATTTACAAAAAGATTATTTTTCAAAAAAACATATAAAATTGGCAATAGATTTTAAAACTTTTATGCTTAGAAAAATAAGAAGATTTTATGAATTTTTAGCAAAGAAATGAGATTTAGCACTAAAATTAAAAAAGAATTTAGCGGTAAAAATGTTTTACTCTTGCAAGGGCCTGTGGGAAATTTTTTTCATCATCTTGCAATGAAAATGAAAAAAAACCAAACCAAAGTTTTTAAACTCAATTTTAATGGTGGAGATTTTTTTTTCTATCCTAGTGGAACAAGGTGTAAGTGTGATGAAAAAGATCTTGAAAATTTCTATAGGGATTTTTTTCAAAGTAAAAAAATCGATGCTATTTTAATGTATAATGATTGTCGTATTATCCATGCTAAGGCTATTAAAGTGGCTAAAGAATTAGGAATTGAAGTATGGATTTTTGAAGAAGGGTATTTAAGACCTTATTGTATTACTTTGGAAAAAGATGGGGTGAATGCAAATTCTTCTTTGCCGCGTGATAAAAATTTTTATCTTTCTCAAAATATTTTTACCAAAGAAAGCATAAAAGAAATTCCAGGTGGATTTAAATTTATGGCTTTTGATGCTTTTTTGTATTGGTTGTTTGCTTTTATTTTGGCTCCATTTTTTAATAACAAACTTCATCATCGCACTTTATATCCTTTTGAATTTTTATTTTGGTTTAGATCATTGTATAGAAAGTATCTTTATAAGATTACAGAAAAAAAACTAAATGAAAAGATTTATAATTTAGAAAAAAAGTACTTTTTGGCGATTTTACAAGTTTATAGCGATACGCAAATTAAATATCATTACAAAAAAAGCATAGAGCACTTTATAGAGGAAACCATACTTTCTTTTGCAAATCATGCAAGAGTTAAATCTTATCTAGTTTTTAAACACCATCCCATGGATAGGGGCTATAAGAATTATTCTAAACTCATAAACGATTTAAGTCAAAAATATCATGTAGAAGGAAGGGTTTTATATGTTCATGATACCCACTTGCCAGTTCTTTTAAGAAAGGCTTTAGGTTGTATTACTATAAATTCAACAGTAGGCCTTAGTGCTATTTTAGAAGGCTGTCCGACTAAGGTTTGTGGCAATGCTTTTTATGATTTTGAAGGCTTATCTTATCCAAAGAAACTTCAATTTTTTTGGCGTGAAGCTCATGCTTATAAACCCAATCCTGTTTTGGTGTGTAATTTTAAGAAATATCTTTTACAAACTAACCAATTCAACGGCAATTTTTATAAAAATTTCTTTTTAGACAAATAAGACTAAAAAGCTTTGATTAAGAGAGCTTTTAAAGCAAAGTTGTTATAATTAAAAGCAAAAAGAAATTATTGTATGGATAGGGAAGTATTTTATATAGCAGGATATGATCCTAAAAGTTATAGATTTTATTATGATTTATTTAAAAAAAACCTAAAAGATTATTCTCATGCTTTTAACATTAAGACTGATTTAAGTAAAATTGAAAAAAATGAGCAATTTCCTTTTTTTCAAATTTCTTGCGAGGGAGTGCAAACTAAATATCATTTTTTAACATGGAATGATATTGTTAAGAAAAATTGGTCAGAAAATTATAAAGATGCCTTAGCGGATTGTTATAGTTTTTTTAAAATTTATACTATCACAGGGCTTTTTATCAAATTTGGCAAAGAGTCGATTTATCAACTTATCACAGGTTATTATCCTTTTTTTTATGTGTTATTTTCTTTACTATTTTCTTTGGTTTTAGTTTTTGGAAGTTTTGCTTTTTTGCAAAATTATATGCATTTTTCTTTAGCTATCATCATAGGATGTTTTTTAGGATTTTTGCTAAATCATTTTTTATTTAAATTAGGTAAGAAATTAGCTGTATTTTGGATAGCAAGAATTTGTGCTTTTTGTGCTACTTGGCAAGATAAAAAAACAGGCGCTATGCAAGAAAGAATCAAGCTTTTTACAAATACTATAGTAGAGAAGCTAAAACAAAACGAAAGCAAACAAGATTATGAACTTATTTTAGTAGCGCATAGTGTTGGAACTATAGTTTGTATAGAAGTTTTGGAGTGTATTTTAAGACAAAATTTAGATTTATCTTTACTTCGTAAATTAAAAATTCTTACTTTAGGAGAATGCATACCTTTAGTGAGTTATCAAAAAAAAGCAGATGAATTTAGAAAGAAGCTCGAATTTGTTTCAAGGTTTGATTTAAAATGGTATGATTACACATCGATTATTGATGGAGCATGTTTTCCTCAAGTGGATTTTTTTCGCACGAGTGATGTAAATGCTAAATTTACACCCCCATTTTTAAGTGCTAAATTTCACACTTTATACGAAAAACATGAGTATAAAAAAATAAAAAGAGATAAAAACAAAGCGCACTTTTTATATCTTTATAGTATTAGTGTTAAAGGTGATTATGATTTTTTTTCTTTCATCATAATGCCTAAATTTTTAGAAGAAAAGGTAAAAATATGAGTGAATGTCCCTTTTTTCCAAAACCTTATAAAAATAAAGCTTCTACACTTTTAACTTTTTTGTTAAAGCGTAGATCTTGGCTTGATGGGCTTTATGAGCGTAGTTATAAAATGCAAACAGGCTATGTGAAGATGCCAAATTTTGATCTTTATGTTATAAATGATACTAAAGAAGTTAAAAGAATGATGGTTGATGAGGTTAGAGAATTTCCTAAAAGTGCATTTTTGCATGAGCTTTTAAGTCCGCTTTTAGGAGAGAGCATTTTTACTACAAATGGTGAAGTTTGGAAAAAGCAAAGAGAGCTTTTGCGTCCAAGTTTTGAAATGACTCGTATCAATAAAGTGTTTAATCTTATGAGTGAAGCTGTGGCAGATATGATGGATCGTTTTAGCAAGTATCCAAATCATGCTGTTATTGAAGTAGATGAAGCTATGACTTTTATTACCGCTGATGTGATTTTTCGTACCATTATGTCTTCAAAACTCGATGAGGAAAAAGGTAAAAAAATCTTAAATGCCTTTGTGACTTTTCAAGAGCAAAGTGTGCATACAGCCATGCGTCGTATGTTTCGTTTTCCAAAATGGCTTTCTTATGTTTTAGGAGATCGTAAGCGTGCTAAGGCCGGAGATGTGATTAGGCAGGTTTTAAGTGACATCATAAAGCCAAGATATGATACGGCAGATAATACAGAATTTGAAGATATTTTAGGATCTTTGCTTTTAGTAGTGGATGCGGATACAAATAAGCGTTTTTCTTTTGAGGAAATTTTAGATCAAGTGGCTATGCTTTTTTTAGCAGGACATGAAACCACAGCAAGTTCTTTGACATGGACGCTTTATTTGCTTAGTCTTTATCCTAAGGAGCAAGAAAAAGCTTATGAGGAGATTACTCAGGTTTTACAGGGTGGAGCCATTGAAATTTCGCATCTAAGACAGTTTAAATACTTAACAAATATTTTTAAAGAATCTTTAAGACTTTATCCTCCTGTTGGATTTTTTGCAAGAGAGGCAAAAAAAGATACCCAAGTTAGAGATAAGCTTATTAAAAAAGGTTCTGGGGTGGTGATTGCTCCTTGGCTGATACACAGACATGAAGAATTTTGGACAAATCCACATGGATTTAATCCTTCTCGTTTTGAAGGAGAATACAAAAAAGATGCTTATTTGCCTTTTGGGGTAGGGGAAAGAATTTGTATAGGACAAGGTTTTGCTATGCAAGAAGCGATTTTGATTTTGGCTAATATTTTAAAAACTTACAAACTAGAACTTGAAGAAGGTTTTGTACCTGATGTAGTAGGGCGTTTAACAGTGCGTTCTGCTAATGGTATGAGGATAAAATTTAGCAAAAGAAAACTATGAAAAGAGTTAGAACTAAAATTCGTGCCAATTTTCGTCGTCGTGTAAAACGTACCTTAAAAGGAAGCTTAAAAGAAAAATTAGCAGGGACTATTCTGCTTTGTGCAATAGTACCTTTAGCAGTTTTAGGATATCTTTTTATCGTGATTATAGGAACTTTTTTTAATACCGCACGAGCAAGACAGGGTGTTAGAGCCTTGGATCATTTTGTAAATGCAAGCTTGTTTAATGGCTATGCTTGGGAGAGCGTTTCTTCTCATGCGTGGCGTGAAAGAAATCGTAAAAAATGGGCAAGGATTGTTATAAAAATCACAGATTTTTTTCAAAAAGATCATTGTAAAAGAGCAAATAAAAGAGAACAACCTGTGGTAGATTTCATACTTTCAAGAAATTTAGACAAGCAAACTATAGGAAAATAATCAAACTATAGCCACTATGGCTATAGCAAAACCATTATCATGAGAAATGCTTAGGGAAGTTTGAGTGATATTAAAATTTTTTGTAATTTTTTGAGAATATTTTAATTTAGGCGCGTTTTTTTCATCTTTTGATATTTCAATATCAAAAAAACTGCATAATTCACAAATTCCAACACCCAAAGCCTTGCTAGCAGCTTCTTTAGCAGCCCAAAGACCTGCTAAAGTTGCTGGATTTTTAATGAGTATTTGTTCTTTTGGGCTTAGAAATTTATCCAAAAAATTTTTGCCATGTCTAGAATGAATTTTTTCTATTCTAGAAATGGCGATGATATCACAGCCTACACGCATTTAAGAAACTACAAAATCCGTAAAATAAACATTTTTAATAAAGCCATCGGTTAAAATTTCATTGATTTTTCCAACTAGCTCATCTTTTAAACGTTCTTTGCCTTTTTGTGTACTTACTTCTTCAAAAGTTTTAGCTGTTAATGTACGAATAATAATATCACGAATCACTGGAACTTTTTTATCGAGTTCAGGTTTTAAAAGTTCGCTATTTTGTTCTAGTTCTATAGTGCATTTTACATATCTTGAGCCGCTATCGCTAAGTAAATTTAGGGTAAAAGGATCAAGTGGGTACATAGGACCTATATTAGCAAAATCACTACCTCGCTGAGTAGGAGCTAAAACTTTAGGTTTATCAGCTTTTGTCTCTTCTTTTGGAGCTTCTTTGACTTCACTTTCATCACTTGAACTGCTTGAAATAAGCCAAGCAATCACTCCCATAATACTAAGAAGTAAAACAAAAAGTAAAATAACAATAATAATTACAAGTGAACCTCCTTTTTTCTTTTTTGTTTCTTCGTTTTCTAATTCTTCATCCATAAATTTTCCTTCATTTAGTGAAATTAATGTAAAATTGTAGCAAAAATTTCTTTTCTATCCAAATTTGCTTTAAAAAAACGATAAATTTAGGTTAAAGAAGAGATGAATTTGAAGGAAAAAATGTTAGATGTGATTTTTAGAGAATATGATATAAGAGGGCTTTATGGCAAAGAACTAAATGAAAAAAGTGTTAAGGCTATAGGTTTTTGCTTGGGACAAACCATGCTAAATAAAAGCTGTAAAAATGTAAGTGTGGGCTATGATGCAAGATATAGTGCAAATGAACTTTTTAATTATCTAGTGAGTGGACTTAACAAAGCGGGAATAAAAATCTATGATATAGGGCTTGTACCAACTCCATTGGGATATTTTAGTCTTTATGAGGGCTTGAAATTTGATGCAAATGTTATGATAACAGGCTCTCATAACCCAAAAGATTATAATGGTTTTAAAATCACTATCAATAAAGAAAGTTTTTTTGGCGTGGAATTAAAAGAGTTTTCAAAAGAAGTTTATAAGCATTTAGATGATGAGATTGAAGAAAATTTAGAAGTAGAAAAATACGATATTTTAAGCCTTTATGTGAAATTTATGTGCGAGCAATTTAGCTTTTTAAAGGATTTTAATTATAAATTTGGTGTTGATTGCACAAATGGTGCGGCTGGAGTGGTGATAAAGCCTTTAATCAAGGCTTTAAATTTAAAAGCTCATGTAATGTTTGCAGAGCCTGATGGACAGTTTCCAAACCACGCTCCAGATCCTACAGAAGAAGAAAACTTAAGTGCGATTAGAGAATTTTTAAATCAAAATCAAGATTATTCTTTAGCTTTTGCTTTTGATGGGGATGCTGATAGAATAGTTGCTTTGAGTAAAACTCATGTATTTTGTGGGGATGAGCTTTGTTATTTGTTTGCTAAAAATATTCCTAATCCACGCATTTTAGGTGAGGTAAAATGTTCTAAAAATCTTTTTGATGAAGTGGCTAAATTTGGAACTATTTTTATGGGAAAAACAGGACATTCTAATATCAAAAAAATGATGAAAGAAAAAGATATTGATTTAGCTGCTGAAGTGAGTGGACATATTTTCTTTAAGCATAGATATTTTGGTTATGATGATGGAATTTACGCATTTTTAAGAGCCTTAGAACTTGTTTATAAAGGTTTTGATTTAGAAAGTATGATTAAAGCTTTACCAAAACTTTATACCACATCTGAAATTAAAATCCCTGTAAATGAAGAAGAAAAATTTAAACTTGTGGAAGAATTTCAAAAAGAGATTGAAAAAGGAGCTTTAAAAGGTGTTAAAAGTCTTTGTGAAATTGATGGAGCTAGGATAGATTTTGGCGATGGATGGGCTTTGCTTCGTGCATCTAACACCAGCCCTTATCTTATCACACGTTTTGAAGCAACTTCTTTAGAAAGAGCAAAAGAGCTTGAAAGTATGGTATTCAGTTTATTTAATGAGATAAAAGCTAGGCTTAAGAATTGATGAGATAATATTTCGCGATTTAAATTTATTTTAAAAAGGAATTAAAAATGAAAAAAATACTTATTCTACTTTCGTTGTGTGCCTTTGCTTTTGGTGTAAGTGAATGCGATAAAAAAATTGATCGTATTAATAAAGAAATCAGTTTTTCTAAAGCGCATAATGATACAGCTAGAACTTTAAGCTTGGAGCTTGCTTTAAAACAAGTACAAAATGATTGTGCTAAAGATCCTATGTTTTATGATAAAAAGTTAGAAGCTAAAAAACTTAAAGAACAAGAAGTGGAAAAAATCGAAAAAGAACTTGATGCTTTAAAAGAACAAAAAGATTATATGAGTAAGGCCGAGTATAAAGCTAAAAAAGAAGCTTTAAAAGAACAAAAAGAGAAAATCAAAAAAGAAATTAAAGAATATATTGATAATCTCTAAAAATTAAAAGGCTAATTAAATTTAGCCTTTTTAAACCCTACCTTTTTTAAGATTTTCTAATAATTCTTCTATATTATAAATTCCTCTGTGTTCTGGTGTTAAAAGATGGATTAAAATATCACCAAGATCAATCACGCTCCATTCTTCACTACTATCTATGTTTAAAAATTCCTCACCTTTGGCTTTAAGTTGTGTTTTAAGCTCATCGATCAAAGATAGAGCGTGTCTTTCTCCTAAAGTAGCTGCGATAATGACATATTTTACAAAGTATTCTTGCTCGCTCATGTCAATGGTTTTGATATCTTCAGCTTTTTTTTCATCTAAAATTTTAACGATTAAATCTATTCTTTCTTGCATTATTTTCCTTTAATTTTTGAAATTGTATCAATTTTTTTGTAATTTTTCATAATATTTTTTTACTTCATCTTTAATTTCTTCACAAACTTCATTTGTATTTAAAGTATTGCGTATGAAAGAAGAAGCGATTTTTTTATCGGTTTTTAAATCTTTGAAATTCTTAGGAATTTCTATATCGTTGCGATTAGCAATAACAAATTCTACCAAAGAATTAAGTTTTTCAAAATCATGCCAAAGATGAAGTTTTTCTAAATGATCAGCACCAATTAAAAGATAAAATTTACTAGGATTATAAAACTTATAAAGATACTTAACACTTTCTATGCTAGGAACAGGGCGTTTTTGCTTGGTTTCAAAATCACAAATTTCAACTTTTGGCAAATGCCCCCAAAGTTTTTTAACCCATAAGAATCTTTGCTTTTCATCAGCACTAAAACTTTGTTTAAAAGGATTGATATAAGTAGGCATAATAATAAGCTTATCAATATCTAATTTTTCCAAAGCCTCTAAAACAACGCTATTATGACCATTATGCGGCGGATCAAAACTGCCACCAAAAAGTGCTATCTTCATTAAAATTTTAACCTTTTTTTTGTAGAATATTAACATTATATTTTGCAAAAGGAAATTAAATGGCTGTAAAAGTTGCTATAAATGGTTTTGGACGTATAGGTAGATGTGTTGCAAGAATCATCTTAGAAAGAAATGATATTGAGCTTGTGGCGATAAATGATACTACGGATATTGAACTTACAAAATACCTTTTTAAATACGATACAGTACATGGTGAATTTAAAGGCAGTGTTGATAGTGAAGGCGATGATTTAGTGGTAAATGGTAAAAAAATCAAAGTATTTAAAAGTCGCAATGTAAAAGATCTTGACTTTGCAAAATACGGCGCACAAATTGTTTTAGAATGCACAGGGGCGCATTTAACTATGGCAAAATGTCAAGAATTTATAGATATGGGAGTGCAAAAAGTGATCATGAGTGCTCCTGCAAAAGATGATACACCTACTTATGTTTTAGGAGTAAATTCAGAACTTTACAAGGGTGAAAGCATTATTTCTAATGCAAGTTGTACAACAAATTGCTTAGGTCCTGTTTGTCGTGTTTTACAAGATAATTTTGGTATCGAAAAAGGACTTATGACAACAATACATGCTTATACAAATGGACAAAGTATTATTGATGCTAAAGCTAAAGATAAACGCCGTTCTCGTGCTGCAGCGCAAAATATCATTCCAACTTCTACAGGTGCAGCAAAAGCTATGAAACTTGTTATGCCTGAGCTTAATGGCAAACTTCACGGACAAAGTATGCGTGTGCCAGTGATTGATGTATCAAGCGTGGATTTAACTGCACAACTAAGTTGTAAAGTCAGCAAAGATGAAATCAATGAAGCTTTTAGAAAAGCTGCAGCTACAAATTTAAAAGGCATTTTAATGGTGGATGATGATGAAAGAGTTTCAAGCGATTTTATTACTTGTTCTTATGGAGCCATTGTAGCAAGTGATTTAACTCAAGTGATTGTGGATGATTTTATCAAGGTAATTGCTTGGTATGATAATGAATGGGGTTATTCAAGTCGTCTAGTAGATATGGCAGTATATATTGCAAATAGGGCTTAATCATGAGTGATATTATTTCTATAAAAGATATTGATGTAGCTAAGAAAAAAGTTTTTATAAGATGTGATTTTAATGTTCCTCAAGATGATTTTTTAAACATCACTGATGATAGACGCATAAGATCAGCTATTCCTACGATAAGATATTGTTTGGATAATAGTTGTAGTGTGATTTTAGCCTCTCATTTAGGGCGTCCAAAAGAAATTAGCTCTAAATATTCTTTAGAACCTGTGGCTAAGCGTCTTGCTAGACTTTTAGATAAAGAAATTATTATGGCAAAAGATGTTATCGGCGAAGATGCAAAAACCAAAGCTATGAATTTAAAAGCGGGTGAAATTTTACTTCTTGAAAATTTGCGTTTTGAAAAAGGCGAAACTAAAAATGATGAAAATTTAGCCAAAGAACTTGCCTCTATGGCTCAAGTTTATGTCAATGATGCTTTTGGAGTATGTCATAGAGCACATTCTAGTGTGGAGGCTATTACTAAATTTTTTGATGAAAAACACAAAGGTGCAGGATTTTTACTCCAAAAAGAAATTGATTTTGCAAGCAATCTTATCAAACATCCAGCACGTCCTTTTGTCGCTGTTGTTGGAGGTTCAAAGGTGAGTGGAAAACTTCAAGCATTGACAAATTTATTACCAAAGGTAGATAAATTAATCATAGGTGGAGGTATGGCATTTACTTTTTTAAAAGCTTTAGGTTATGATATAGGAAATTCACTTTTAGAAGAAGAACTTTTAGAAGAAGCTAATAAAATTCTTACCAAGGGTAAAAATTTAGGAGTGAAAATTTATCTTCCAGTAGACGTTGTAGCCGCTCCTGCGTGCTCACAAGATGCGCCGATGAAATTTGTTCCAGCGCAAGAAATTCCAAATGGTTGGATGGGTTTAGATATAGGACCTGCAAGTGTGAGGCTTTTTAAAGAGGTGATTTCTGATGCGCAAACGATTTGGTGGAATGGACCTATGGGTGTTTTTGAAATTGATAAATTTTCAAAAGGTAGCATTAAAATGAGTCATTATATCAGCGAAGGACATGCAACTTCTGTTGTTGGAGGCGGTGATACGGCTGATGTGGTTGCGCGCGCAGGTGATGCAGATGAGATGACTTTTATTTCCACTGGAGGTGGCGCTTCTCTTGAGCTTATAGAGGGTAAAGAACTTCCAGGCGTAAAAGCTTTAAGATCTAAGGAAAATGAATGATCTTTGCTGCAAATTTAAAATGCAATCACACAAGAGCAAGCTTTAAAATTTATGCTGAAATTTTAAATAAAACTATGGGAGCAAAATGCGATGATATTATCGTTTTCCCACCTAGTATAGCATTTTTAGAAAATGAAAATAACTTCATACAAGGAGCCCAAAATTTTTATCCTTGTGTTAATGGTGCTTTTACAGGTGAGCTTGGAAAAGAGCATTTGGACGAATTTGGGATCAAATGTGTTTTAATCGGGCATTCCGAAAGAAGAGCTTTAGGAGATGAAGAATTTATTAAGGCTAAATTTGATTTTGCTAAAGAGCATGGTTATAAAATTGTTTTTTGTATAGGTGAAAATTTAGATACAAAAAATTCAGGCAAGACTTTAGAGTTTTTAAAAAAACAACTTGAAATGATTGATTTAAATTATGAAAAACTCATTATTGCTTATGAACCTATTTATTCTATAGGAACGGGAGTCAGTGCACAAAGTACAGATATCGCTAAAGTGCTTGAATTTTTAGCGAGTTTAACCAAGGTACCTTTGCTTTATGGTGGAAGTGTGAATGAAAATAGTATCAAAGAAATTTTAAGTGTAAATCATTGTAGCGGAGTTTTGATAGGCTCTGCAGCTTTAAAAGTAGAAAATTTTATAAAATTAATCAAAGGATAAAAGATGATTATGAAGGGTAAAAAAGGCCTTATTGTAGGGGTTGCAAATAATAAATCTATTGCTTATGGCATAGCAAAAGCATGTTTTGATCAAGGAGCCCAGCTTGCTTTTACTTTTTTAAATGATGCTTTAAAAAAACGCGTAGAACCTATAGCACAAGAGTTTAATTCTAATTTTGTTTATGAGCTTGATGTAAATAATAACGAGCATTTAGATTCTATTGCTGAAAAAATCAAAAAAGATTTAGATGAGATTGATTTTGTGGTGCATGCGGTTGCTTTTGCTCCAAAAGAAGCTTTAGAAAATTCTTTTTTAGAAACTTCAAAAGAAGCTTTTGATATAGCTATGCAAACTTCTGTGTATTCTTTACTTTCTTTAACACGTGCGGTTTTACCTATTTTAAAAGATAAGGGTTCGATTTTGACTTTAAGTTATCTTGGTGGGGTTAAATATGTACCTCATTATAATGTTATGGGTGTAGCAAAAGCTGCACTTGAAAGTTCTGTGCGTTATTTAGCAAGAGATTTAGGGGTAAAAGGAATTCGTGTTAATGCTATTTCAGCAGGTCCTATTAAAACTTTAGCAGCAAGTGGAATAGGGGATTTTAGAATGATTTTAAAATATAATGAAATCAATTCTCCTTTAAAACGCAATGTTAGTATAGAAGATGTAGGAAATTCGGCTATGTATTTACTTAGCGATTTGGCAAATGGTGTTACAGGTGAAATACATTATGTTGATGCAGGATATAACATCATGGGTATGGGTGATGTTGAAAAAAATGAAGAAGGGCAAACTGTTCTTTGTTGGGATAATCAAAAAGGATAAAAAATGGCAAAGCTTAGCAATGAAGAATTAAAAAATATACTTGAAGATCGCATTAAAAAACTTGAGAATTCTACTTTAAAAGAGGATAAGGTTATCAATGAAGAAAGTGTAAAAATTCTTGCTAGGCATTTATCTTTAGGCAATGAAATTCCAGCTCTTGCTCAAAGATTTTTTCAAATCGCACCTAAAACAAAGTTAGTATGGCTTCATCTTTGCGAATGTACAGGGTGTAGTGAGAGTTTGTTGCGTTCTGAGTTGCCAAGTTTTGATGAGCTTATTTTTGATTTTTTTTCTTTAGAATATCATGAAACTTTAATGGCAGCAAATGGCACTAAAGCCGAAGAGCTTTTAGAGCATGTTTTAGAAGAAGATTTTATTTTAGCGGTTGAAGGTGGTGTTGCAGCGATTGATACCTTTTTTCTTACTATAGGAGCACAAGGAGAGAGTGGCTATGAAATTTTAGAAAAACTAGCCGCTAAAGCCAAGGCTATTTTTGCAGTGGGTACTTGTTCAAGTTATGGTGGTATTCAAGCTGCCTATCCAAATCCTAGTAAAACCTGTGGTATTAGTGAAGTCTTAAGTCAAAAAGTAGTAAATATCCCAGGTTGTCCTCCAAGTGATGTAAATATCATTACGACTTTAAGTTTTTTTGCTTTATTTGGAGTTTTGCCTGAACTTGATGAGCAAAATCGTCCTGTGTGGGTTTATGGTAAATGTTTGCATGATATGTGTGAAAGAAAGGCGAAATTTGAAAGTGGGATTTTTGCTGAACATTTTGATGATGAAGCTGCAAAGAATGGAGCTTGTTTATTTAAGATAGGTTGTAAAGGACCTTATACTTACAACAACTGCCCTAAAGTGAAATTTAATGCTAAAACTTCTTGGCCAGTGGCTGCAGGACATGGTTGTATAGCCTGTAGTGAGAAAAATTTTTGGGATGAGTTTGGGAATTATGAAAAGCCTATGGCAAATATTTTTTCTTACGCTAAACTTTGCAATGAAGAGTTAAAACAAGAATTTTTTCTAGAAGAGCAAATTAAAATTTTAGAACAAATAGATTTTGAATTTGAAAGCAATATAAAACTTATTTTACAAAATATAGCTAAAAATAAATTAGGCGCTTTGCTTGTAGAAAATTATAAAAAATCTTTTGAGAAAAACTATGCTTTTATAGAACAAAATTTTGATGAAAATTCCATGCCTTCAAAAGATTTTTGGAAATATCTTGAGATGAGTTTTATTTTAGTTAAAGGTGAGTTTTTAAAAGATAAGAATGATTTTTTAATTGCGGCAAAAAATTACGCTTTTAAACATGCAAGTCCTTATGATTTTAAGTTAAATATGAACGCTGAAAAACCAAAGCTTGATGTGAATAAATCTTTTCGTATGACTTTAATCTATCTTTGTGGTGGGCTTGATTTTGAAGGTATTGCTTATAGTATTTTAAAAGCTTTTGAAGATAATATTACTAAAATTTCATCATTAAAAGCAAGTTAATTTAATAAAATTTTAGCAATATGAAGTCCTATAAAAGCTACTATATAAGCACTTGTGCAGGTAAAAAGAAAGAGAAAAAGAGTGTATTTTAGCTTTCCACTTTCTTTTGAAAAAACTATAGTTGCTGCAAAGCAGGGATTATAAATCATTACAAATAAAATAAAAGCCACTGCACTTGGTATAGGTATGTTTTTAGCGATAATTCCTTTTAAATCATTATTTGTTTCATCTACATCTTTTCCTAGTGAATAAAGCACGCCCATAGTTGAGATCATCACTTCTTTAGCAGCCAAACCACTGATTAAAGATACGCTTAATTTCCAATCTAACTCAAGGGGTTTAAAAATAGGTTCTATGCCTTTGCCAAATTGTCCTAAATAACTTTGTTCTATAGCTCTTTCTTGAGTATTAAAATCATTTAAATTTTCTTCACTTTTTGGAAAATTGCTAGCAAACCATATGAGCAAAGAGGCCAAAAGTATGAAAGTTCCTGCTTTTTTAAGATACATTTTGGCTTTATTATAAACCATAAACCAAACTAAATGCCAATTTGGCATACGATATTTTGGCATTTCCATAACAAAAGGTTCATCAAGTCCACGAAATGCTGTCATTCTTAAAAATTTTGCAGCACAAAGTCCTAAAATCGCACCTAAAATATAAATTCCAAAAAGATAATTTCCTGCTTTTTCACTTGGAAAAAAAGCACCGATAAAAAGCACATATACAGGAAGTCTTGCCCCACAACTCATAAAATTGATCACAAAAAGAGTTAAAAGCCTATCTCTTTTGTTCTTAAGAGTGCGTGTAGCCATAAAAGCAGGTACCGAACAACCAAAACCAGTGATTAGCGGAATAAAACTTTTACCATGCAAACCAAATTTATGTAAAATCCCATCAAGTAAAAAAGCTACTCTTGACATATAGCCTGTGGTTTCTAAAAGAGCTATGCCTAAAAATAAAATCATTATATTAGGTAAAAAAAGTATCACAGCACCAACACCTGCGATAATCCCATCAGCCAAAGCTGAAGCGATAAAGGTATTAGAAATATTGTTTTTAACAAATTCACCTAAGGCATTAAAGCCTGATTCTATATAATCCATAGGAATTTGTCCTAAGCTAAAGGTGAGTTGAAATAAAAGCCACATTAAAAATAAAAATATAGGTAAGCCAAAGAATTTATGGATAAGTAAGGCATCGATTTTTTTGGTTAAATTTCTTTCTTCTTTTTTGTGTGCGATAATTTTTTTTGAAAGTTCATTAATAAAATATAATAAATCTTCTTTTTCTGGACTTTTTTCGCAAAGTGGAGTGTAAAATTGGGATCTTGGAATAAATTTACTTTCAAATAAAATAATAATTTTTTGCAGCAAAAGTTCTAAATTTTCTTTTGTTTTTGCTGAAATTTCAACAACTTGACTTTGAAATTCTTGGCTTAAAACAGAAGTGTCAAGCTCTATACCTTCTTTTTTGGCTTCATCGCACATATTTAAAGCTAAAAGCATTTTTTTATTAAGACTTAAAAGTTCTGCGCTAAGGATAAGATTGCGTTCTAAATTGGTAGCATCTAAAACATTAACAACAACATCATAGTCATTTTGATTTAAAAAATGGCGTGTGATTTTTTCTTCTTCGCTATATCCATCTAAAGAATAAGTTCCTGGTAAATCAATGACTTCAAATTCATAGTTTTTGTAAAAAGTTTTTGCACTTGCTTTTTCTATAGTAACTCCGCTAAAATTTCCTACTTTCATATTAGCTTTGCAAAGCGCATTAATAAGAAGACTTTTGCCTACATTAGGCTGACCTACAAGGGCTATTTTGATTTTTTTCATATAAGATTCACTTCTATGGTTTTAGCTTCATCAGATCTTAGGATAACACAACTTGTATCAAGTTCTACCATTATGGTGGCATTTTTTAAAGAGGAGTGAATTTTTTTCAAGTTTTTATTTTTAATAAATCCAAAGCTTAAAAGTCTATTTTTGAGTTCTTTGTGAGCGTTTAAATTGACAATAATAGCCTTTTGTCCATCTTTTAACTCGTTTAAAGTCATTGTAATTCCTAAATTAATAATAAATATTATAATAAAAAAGTGTAATGAAATATCCTTCTTGTAAAAAGAAGGATTAATATTTAAAAAGAAAAGCGGTTTAAATTTTCTAGATTGATGATTTGATCTAGAATTTTGTTAGCTTTAGCATTATCAAGGTAAATTTGTGCATTGGCTAAAAATTTAGCTTTTAATTCTTCAAAACTTAGTGGATTATCAAAATTACCTTTATTGATAAAAACATCTTTTTGGATTATACGTCCATCTTGCAAACTGGCTTCTAAATGTCCTGGAAAATATTTTGGAAAGCCTTGAGATTTTCTTTTTTCGTAACTGATTTTTTTAGCAAATTCTAGTACTTCTTCACGCTTTAAATTTTCATAAGATTCAAGAGTGATTTTACCATCAAAGAATCCTAGAGCCATTAAAAAAGGCATCGAAAATTTAGCTTCATAAGCACTATTTGGAGTGTATTTTACTTCCAAAGGATCACAGATAAAAGAAATAGGAACTTCATCTACAAAGCAATGAATACTTTTAATTTCATCAGCTTTTAAACCATCATTTTTTAAAGCAATGGCACAATCAATAAGCCCATGAGCAAAATGACAACTTGGATAAGGCTTGATTGAAACTTGCATGGTTTGCCAAATTTCACCTAAGGCTTTGCTAAGTTCTGTTTTATCGCATTCTTCTTCTATACCAAAACATTTAAAGATATTATCCCTACCTTCAAAAATACTCAAAGACCCACTCATATTGTTTTTAGCAAAATGAGCTACCATAATGCCGTTTTTAATAGCATTGGCAATATGTAAAACTTTTGAATTAGATCCATTGGATAAAAACTCATTAACCCCACTTGCAAAACTTCCTGCAAGTCCTAAAGCATTGATGATTTGTTCTTTGTTAAGATCTAGCAAGATTGCACTTGCACTCACGCTTCCAAAAATTCCTGCAATAGCAGTAGTATGAAAACCACGCTTATGAAAAGTGCCTTTACTTGCAATGCCTACTCTAGCTGCAATTTCCCAGCCTACTATAAAAGCTTTAATGATTTTTTTCGCATCTTTGCTAACATGAAAACCATAATTTAAACAAAGTGGAGTTAAAATCGCACTTGCATGCAAAATCGCTTCTGTATGCGTATCGTCAAAATCTAACGCATGAGAAGCAATGCCATCTAGCATGGCTGCGTATATAGGATCTAATTTTTGATCATTTACCCAAATAGGGGTATTTTTTTCTGTGCTTAAATTTTCAAAAGCTTTAAAAGCATTTAAAACACATTCTTCTTTGCTTGCTGCTATAGCTGTTCCAAGGCTATCAAGCATAAGCTCTTTAGCTCTTTGAACAACTGTATTAGGGATATTTTCATATTTAAGATTGAAAATAAAATCCGCTAAAATTTCACTATAGAACATGATTTTTCCTATTTTAAGATAGCGCTATTTTTGATTTTTGCCAAAAATTCATCTACAAGTTTTGGCGCATATCCTACATAGGTTGTTGCATCAAGCAAAGCATCGATTTCTTTTTCTTTCAATACCTTAGATACTCTTTTATCTGCAAGTAAAACTTCTTTAAAAGTTTTTTGTTTTTCTATACCTAGCATAGCATTTTCATAAATAATTTCATGGGCATGTTGTTTTCCATAATGATCGCTTAATGCAAACATAACACGCTCGGCTAAAACAAAACCATTAAGAGTATTTAAATTTTTAAGCATTTTGTCTTTTTTTACTTCTAAATCACTAAGAGCGAATTTCATATTTGCTAAAACCACAGAAAGCATTAAAAACATTTCAGGTAAAAGCTTCCATTCCATTTTCCAAACTTGACCATCTCTTTCATGTTCATGTCTTTCAATATCGCTTAAAATGGCTAAATTTGCTTTAAAGGCATTGCTTACTGTAACCGCATTTTCGCTTACTGCAGGATTTCTTTTGTGTGGCATAGTGCTTGATCCTACTTGTCCTTTTCCAAAAGGTTCAGCAACTTCATCAATTTCATTATGAGAAAGGATTAAAATTTCATGAGCGATTTTGTTAAAGGTTGCATTGATATTACCTAGTACAAAGCCAAGTTCTATAAAGCGATCACGTGCGCTCTGCCAAGAAATATTAGGCACATCAAGTCCTAAATTTTCTAAAGTGAGTTTTTCTACCTCATTGCACTCATCACTTAAACTTGCTTTAGTTCCTACAGCGCCTACTATACTGCCTACATAAAGTCTTTTTTCAAGCTCAAGTATTCTTTCAAAATGACGCTCAAGTTCGCTTAACCAAATAGCCACTTTATGTCCGAAAGTAATAGGCAAAGCCTGAAGTGCTAAAGTTCTTCCCATCATAGCAGTATTTTTATGGGTTTTAGCTAGTTTTGCTAGGGCTTTTGCGATGGCTTTTAATTCGCTTTTTACAAGAGTCATTGCTTCTTTAAATTGTAAAACCAGTCCTGTATCGATGATATCTTGAGTGGTTACTCCAAAATGTACATATTCGCCTAAATTATTATCACAAGCTTTTTCTAATCCTCTTACAGTAGGAACTAAAGGGTGTTTAGTCTTTTTAAATTCAGCAAAGATAAAGTCCATATCCATAAATTTATAATGAGCTTTTTTTGCGATCTCATCAGCTGCTTTTTTAGGGATAATTTTAAGTTTTGCTTGTGCTTTTGCTAAAGCTGCTTCAACATCGAGCCATTTTTGTATGCGGTTTTGTTCGCAAAAAATAGCACGCATTTCCTGCGTGCTCCATGAGTCTGCTAGTAATCTATGATCAAATACGCTAATTCCTGTCATCTTATCTCCTTATTTTTTAATACTATCAAAAGCTTGTGTTAAATCAGCAATTAAATCTTTAGTATCTTCAAGACCTATATGAAATCTTACAAATGGCCCTCTTGCGCTTAGGTCTGTTGCAGTTCTAGGCGGAGTAGTTACGGTGGCCAAGCTTTCATATCCACCCCAGCTAGCACCAATTGAAAAGTATTCTAGTTTATCTACAAATTTAATAGCATCATCTTTGCTATAACCTTCTGCAAATTCTATGGTAATCATACCATTTGCACCTTTATGATCACGCATGAAAATTTCATGATTTAGGTGGGATTTGAGTTTTGGATAGAAAATTGTTTTAATTTCTTTTCTGTTTTGTAAAAACTCTACAATTTCATCAGCACTTTTTTCATGAGCTTTCATTCTCACATCTAGTGTTCTCATACCACGAAGTACTAAGTAAGCATCATCAGGGCTTGTTGTAAAGCCTAAGGCTTCTGGAAGTTTGTCAAAATTTTTCCATTCTTTTTCGTTGATTACTACTATACCCATGGTTGCATCAGAGTGTCCACTAAGATATTTTGTAGCGGCGATAACTGAAATATCCACTCCAAGTTCTAAAGGATTTAGAAAATATCCACTAGAATAAGTATTATCAATGGCTACAGGGATATTATGCGCATGGGCAATTTTGCAAAGTTTTGGTAAATCTATGATTTCATAAAGTATAGAACCTGGACTTTCACATAAGATAAGCTTGGTATTAGGTTTGATTTTTTCTTCTACATCACTTGCATCAGCTTTTAAAAAATCAATTTCAACACCCATTTTTTCTAAAAATAATTCGCAAATCGTTCTTACAGGCCCATAAATTGCATCGGTAATTAAAAAATGTGCATCTTTGCTTGCATAGTTTAAAAGCACCATAGCTAATGCTGCAAGTCCTGTTGGGAAAAGTTGTGCTCTATAGCCACCCTCTAGAGTGCAAATAAGTTTTTCAAGTTCAAAATTAGTTGTTGTTCCTCTAGCTCCATAACTTAAAACACGATCTGTTTTTCTTAATTCTCTGTATTTTTGCCAAGTTGCGTGATCTTTAAAAAGTATGGTTGATGCACGCATAAGTGTAGGATTAACTGATCTTACTTCAGCGCCTTGATCACCTCTGCCACAATGAATAAGTTTAGTTTTTGAGTTCATTTTTTCTCCTTTTTAAAGATAAATATAAGTCATAATAACATTTACAATAGCCGCTACAAGCATAGGAATAGCTGTTCTTTTAACCACGGCAAAAGGACTTACTTTTGCAATGGCTGAGATAGCTAAAATCGCTGGTGCAATAGGACTAACACATCTTCCAAAGCCCGTCATGATTTGAATTGGTGCTATCATGGTGATAGTTTCAACTCCAAAGTGTTTTGCTATATTTGGGATAAGTGGAGCAAAACTAAAAAATGCTGCATTTCCTGAACCCATTAAGAAAGCACAAACTGCAAGCAAGATTGAAATGGCGATAATAATAGCCAAAACTCCAAATCCTGCATTTTTGCAAAATTCTATTAAAGTATCTACAAAACCTACAGATAAAAGACCACTTGCAAATACCTGACCACAAACGATGAGTGAAACCGTGATAACAAATAAATGTCCCATTCCTTTAAAGAAAATCATAATAGAATTAAGAGTTTCTACTATGCTTTTATAGCGTATCATTTCAAAAATAATAGCCACAAAAGTTGAAATCACCATTGCTACTGGAACATTCATTTTAATTGCAGTACTAGCAGCTGCTTTGACTTCTTCAGCACTATTTATTCCCATTAAAACCAAGATGCTATCAAGTACGGAACTAAATCCTAGGATTAAAACCAAAGGAATTATAGGTAAAATCGCATAAATTCTAGGAGGTTTTTTAAGTTCTTTTTCTTTGCTTTCATTTTCATTTAGTTCTTTTTCAATTTCTTGTGCATTGAAGACAAAATTATCTTTTTTGTCAAAAAATTTATTGCAAAGATATATTGCAATACCTACAGCTATAATGATAGGTAAAGTCGCAGGGAGTTGATAATGAACAAAATAAATTGCAGGATCAACTTCAGCTACTTTTGACGCCATGATCACATTTCCACTCCCAGGTCCATGATCGATATATTGGCAAATAGCAATCACGCTTAAGGCAGAAAGCTTTGAAACACCAGAGCGTACAAGTATAGGATACATAGTAACCATAAGTAAAAGTGCCAAGCCTGCGTGAGAAGGGATGAAAAGAACTAAAAATTGCACGATAAAATAAGCAACTATGAGTAAAACATAAGGAGATTTTACGGCTTTTAAAGGTTTTTCAAAAACTTTAAAAAGTGCATAAGAAGCCCCTACATGATCCATATAAGCAGAAAAACCTGCTATAGTCATAAGTGTAAGTCCAAGCCCTGCTAATGTACTTGACATAGTTTGATTAAAAACTTGAAAAATATCAAAAAAACCTAGATTTAAAGAATCTTTGGTAACAATGTGTGGAGAAAGTCCAAAAATAGCAGCTAAGGAAAGTAAAAGTAAACCACTTAAAAGCAATGCCATGTGAGCATTGATTTTTTTATAAAGCATAAAAACAAGTAAAAAAATGCTAAATAGAGATAAAACAATACCTAGCATATTTTAGCCTTTTTGAGCGATAATCTCTATCTCTACTTTAGCTTTTTTTGGCAGATCTTTTACCGCAAAAGCACTTCTTGCTGGATAAGGATCTTTAAAAAATTCAGCATAAATTTCATTAAATGCTATAAAATCATTAATATCAGCTAAAAAGCAAGTGGTTTTAATCACTTTATCATAACTGATACCATTTTCTTCTAAAATAGCACCGATATTTTTTAAAGATTGTTTGGTTTGTTCTTTGATGTCAGAACTTTCTATTTCTCCTGAAGTAGGGTTGATAGGAAGTTGTCCTGATATAAATAAAAGTCCATTTGCTTCTCTGTAAGCTGAGTATGGACCAATAGCTTTTGGATAGTTTGACATGAATTCTCCTTTGTTAAATATAGATTAAGCAGAGTGAATTTTATCACTACAATAATAACTTGTCAATAGTTTATTATCATAATAATAAAATTTTATTTTTTAAGAAATGTTTTAAAGTATAAAGAGTAGAATTTAATATTATATTAATTTTTATTGAAGGCGGTTTTATGGATGAGGGGCAAAAACAACAATTTATAAAGTTGACATATTTTTTAGGAGAAGTTTTAGGTGAGCAATATGAGATAGTTTTTCATGTAATTACTGAAGATGGAGCTTATATTGCGGCAATTGCTAACAATCACATTAGTGGGAGAAGTTTAGATTCTCCCTTGACTGCTTTTGCAAGTGAGCTTATGCAAAATAAAAAATATTTAGAAAAAGATTTTTTATGTGATTATAAGGCTCTTGTTGGAAAATCAAAATTAATTAGAGGATCTACTTTTTTTATTAAAAATCATGACAAATTAGTAGGTATTTTGTGTATCAATCATGATACTAGCATTATGAGAGATTTAATATGCAAGATGATTGATTTAGAAAAAATTGGAGATATGGGTGATATTTTAGGAAATATTAGTTTTTCTCAAAATGATTCAAGCATAGAAACATTAAGTCACTCGATAGAGGATATTTTAGTTCAAAGTGTAGATTCTAGTTATTTAAATTCTGATTATCAATTAAGTATTACTCAAAAAGAAGAAATTGCTGAAAAGCTATATGAAAAAGGTATTTTTAATATAAAAGGAGCGGTTCCTATCGTAGCAAAATTTTTAAAAATTTCAGAACCTAGTGTTTATAGGTATCTGAAGAAATTTAAAAAATAACTAAAATTTTTTGATAAATTTTAGTATTTTTAGGCTCATTTTCTTTAAAAAATTATTTTTAGATTTTTTGAGTAAAAATTCTGCCACATCTTTGCGTCCAAACATAATAGCAAAAGTATAAGGTGTCATTCCTAAACCATTGTTTTCGTCAATATTTGCTCCATATTTAACCAAAAGTTCACACATAGGTAAGTATCCTTTAAAACAAACTCCCGCTAATGGGGTTTGTCCACGATCGTTTTTTTCATCTACTTTTGCACCTTTTTCTAAAAGCATTTTAGCGCTTTCATAAGAATTATTATAAGCTGCAAGCATAAGCAAGCTATCGCCTTTATGAGTTTTTAAATTTACATTTAAACCTGCTTCTATCATGATTTTAAGATTTTCATATTCATTATTTCTTGCAAAATTAAAAGCCATTTTGCAAAGCTCTTCAAATCTTTTTTCTTCTTCTAAACTAAGAGTTGTCATTGTTTTTCCTTAATTATTATAATCTTTAGTTTGCCACCAAAAGTGGCAAGTAAAAATTATTTTTCTAAAGCTTTTTTAATTCCTTTTGCGTAATCAGGTGAAATTTTTTCAAAATGTTCTAAAGCTCTAGTGATAATTTTTTCATCAACTCCTTCCATAGAAGCGGCGATATTATGAAAAAGTTGAGTTTTTTGATCATCATTCATAAGATTAAATAAAGCTCTTGGTTGAGTATAAAAGTCATTATCTAGTGGAGCATATCTTTGTGCCACGCCTTCTAAGACTAAATCAGGTTCAAGATAGCTTTTATCTTCTTTTGGACTGTTATCATAGCTGTTTGGTTCATAATAAGCTGCATCATTTTTATAATTATCAAAATTCATAGCACCAGCGACATTGTAAGTATTCACTTCGCTTTTTGCACGATTTACTGGTAAAAGATGATAATTAGTTCCTATTCTATATCTTTGTGCATCAGGATATGAAAAAATTCTAGCTTGCAACATTTTATCAGGGCTAAACCCAATTCCAGGAACGATATTGCTTGGACTAAAGGCAGCTTGTTCAACTTCATTGAAATAATTTTGAGGATTTTTGTTTAGAATCATTTCGCCTATATCCATCAAAGGTACAAGACTATGAGGCCAAATTTTTGTTAAATCAAAAGGATTAAATCCAAGCTTTTCTATATCTTTTTCAGCAAGAATTTGAACTTGAACTTTCCATTTTGGAAAATCTTTATTTTCTATAGCATTATAGAGATCTCTTTGGTGACTTTCCCTATCCTTTGCTATAAGCTCGGCAGCTTCTTGGTTGGTAAGATTTTTAATCCCTTGTTGGGTTTTAAAATGGAATTTCACCCAAAATCTTTCATTTTTATCATTAATAAAACTATAAGTATGACTTCCAAATCCATGCATATGACGATAACTTGCAGGAATTCCTCTATCACTCATAAGAATGGTTACTTGATGTAAGCTTTCAGGACATAAACTCCAAAAATCCCAAGCAGCATTATTGCTTCTTAAATGTGCTCTTGGATCTCTTTTTTGAGTATGGATAAAATCAGGGAATTTATAAGCATCACGGATGAAGAATGTCGGAGTGTTATTTCCTACCAAGTCCCAGTTTCCTTCTTTGGTGTAAAATTTAATAGCAAAACCTCTCACATCGCGTTCAGCATCTGCTGCACCTGCTTCACCTGCAACAGTAGAAAAACGTAGAAAAAGAGGAGTTATTTCTCCTTTTTGAAATATTTTTGCTTTAGTATAAGCAGATAAATCAGTAGTGATTTTTATTTCTCCATAAGCTCCACTTCCTTTAGCATGAACAGTTCTTTCTGGAATCCTTTCTCTATTTTGATGAGCAAGTTTTTCAAGCAAAAGATAATCTTGCATGAGTAAAGGTCCTTTTGCACCTGCACTTAATGAATTTTGGTTATCGGCTATAATGTTTCCAAAATCGTTAGTCAATTTTTTCATTGTTTTCTCCTAAATAATAAAATTTATTAATTAGTAAATTATATCTATTAAAAATTAAAATTAACTGAATAATTGCATTTTATTGATAATAAATTTCAAAATAAATTTAGTTTTTTTATATTATAATAATAATTATTAAAATATATTTTAAAAATCACAAAGGAGAATTTATGTCAGTTTTGGTTATTGGTGCAGATGAAATCACTCCTATTAGAGTTGTTTTACATGATTTAGGCGCTAAAAAAATAGAACACTGGGATGCGCGTAATGAAAATAGAGTTAATCGCAAGCCGATTCCTTGTGATACAGAATGTATAGTAATGTTAACAAGCTTTTTAAATCATAATACTATGAAAAAAATCAAAAGTGAAGCTAAAAAGCGTAAAATTCCATTAGTTTGTGCAAAAAGAAGTGTAAGTTGTGTGTATTGTGAATATTGTAAAATTTTTAATCTTAATAAAGAATTTTCTTGCTATAAAGGTTAAAGATGTTATTTGGATTTGATGATAAGCGAGAATTTATACCGCAAATTTATCGCTATTTAAACAATCAAGAGCTTATGTTGACTTTTTTAACTCAATATAATGCGAGCGTTGATAGCGCTCTAAAAATTCCTCTTTTATATGCAAAAAATACCAAGAGTTTAAAAATGATATTTGGAAATTTTTTACATGATATAATGCATGTTTCATTTGGTAAGATTCAAAATATAAATATCAAGCTTAATACATACGCTTTCTACTTTCAAAAAAGAAAAAGCTTAATTTTTAATACTAAAATATCTAAGAATATCGATCTTTTAAGACTTTTAAGAATTTATCTTTATGGCATTTGTTTTGATGCGCAAATTTTATTTAGCTCTTATGTTTATGATAAGGTTTCTTTTCAAAATAATGGAAAAAATATAGATCAAGATGGTGATCTTATTATAATAGATAAGAAATTTGCAATTTTACCACTTTGCAAAGAGATTAATATACATAATTTAAAAATTGAAAATGAAATTCATGGATTATTGGATTTAATAAAAGAAAATAATTTTGAAAAATTTTATATTGTTTGTCCGCGTAACAAAAATTTCACACATTTTATTGAAATAAAACATTTTTTGTGTGATTTAAACAAAACTATGTTAAAATTAGTTCCGTATAAAATATCAAATCAAATTATAAGGAGAAAATAATGTCAGTAGCAGTAATCTATGGTAGTGCTATGGGAAATACAGAAGGAGCGGCTAATACAATTGCTTCAAAACTTGGAATTAGCGATGTTTTTAATATCTCAGATATTGATGCATCTAAAATAAATTCTTACGATAAATTAATTTGTGGAACTTCAACTTGGGGAAGTGGTGATTTACAAGATGATTGGGATGGTTTTGATTTTTCAGGACTTAGTCTTGGTGGAAAAACTGTAGCTGTATTTGGTATGGGTGATAGTGAAAGTTATTCTGACACTTTTTGTGGTGGCATGGGTAAATTAGCTCAAAATTTAAAAGATGCAGGTGCAAATTTGGTGGGAGAAGTTTCAACTGATGGTTATACATTTGAAGCAAGCGATGCGGTTGTAGATGGTAAATTTGTTGGACTTGCTCTTGACAATGATAATCAAGAAGATCAAACTGAATCAAGAATTGATGCTTGGGTAGAACAAATTAAACCTTATTTTGCTTAATAATTCTTAAAATCAAGAGTCTTTATACTCTTGATTGTCTTTTCTTAAAAATAAAAAAAACTCACTATTTGATTTATAATTTTATTTTCTAAAGATAATTGACAGCGTTCTTTATTTCCAAGATAAGCCGTTCTTGCAAGAAGACTTGTTTTTTGAGAATTGTGATTTTTAGAGTTGATTTGTAAATTAACCTGCATAGTATAGTAGTTTTCCACCATCCATTCTCCATCGCTTTCCAAAGGATCAAAATCATAAAAAAATCTTGCTGAAGTTGTGATTTTGAGCATAAGAATGCTTTTTCATATCTACAAGATTGATTAAAATTTCATAATCTGCATTCTCTTTTACTTCTTTTAAGCCTAAATTTTTAAGTTTTAAAGCCAAATCTCTATCCAAAGTAGTTCGAAGTTGGCTAGGATTTTGAAAGGAAATTTTAAAACTTTGTTGTTTTTGCGATCTGATAAAAATGCCTTCATTGCTTGTTTGAATAAAGCTTTGTATGAAAGTTGCATTGGTGCAAGCACTCATAAAGAGTGCTATAAAAAAGCTTAAAATTAAAGCAAATTTAGACATTAGGTTTATTTAATAATAGTTGGAGTAGCGCTAAGACCTAATGAGCGATATTTTTCATATAAGGAAAAAACTTCTTTTAATTCTGCATCACTTACTTTTGGATAATTTTTGATATTTACATCGTAGTATTTGTTTAAAATTGCGATTTTTTCTTTATCATTTTTTGCTTTTTTTGTTTCTTTGTAGATTAGAGCGGATTTTTCAAAAGCAGATTTTCCATGTACTGGAGTTAAAATATAATTAACTTGATAGTTTTTAAGTTCATCATCAATTTGAGCTAAATGTTCTCTACAATAAGGGCATTCAGGATCCGAAAAAACATAAATTGCAGGTTTATTTTTATCTCCCAAAGCTATTACCATGGTTTCTTTTTGTGCTACAGCTTTAGCATTTTTTGTAAAATTTTCTCTTGCTTCTTGAAATTTTTTCATTTCATATTCTTGAGCATAAGAAATTCCCGTTTTCAAGTCGATAAGATCAGGGGTAATAAGACTATCTTTTGTAAAAAGAATGTTTTCTTGTTTTTGTCCATTTAATTCAACGCTTACAATAACACTTTCAAAACCCGTATTACCAACCTTTTGACGATTTGATACACTAACGGTAGCATTTGGAAATTGTGCTTTAATGCTTTTTGAATAAAAATCACTAATTTCTGAATTACTTGCAGCAAACAAAGATGCTGAACAGGCAAGAATTAAACTTAATTTTTTCATAGTTCATAAATCCTTTAAATAAATTATGTTTAATTCTATAATGATTTTCTAAATGTTTGTTAAAAATCTTTTTTCAGCTTCTTTACTTACTTGAGGAAATTTGTCTAAGTATTCTAAATAAGCAATAGCATATTTTCTTGAAAGATTAAAATATTCTTTCATACTTTGCACATCAAGACTTTGATTTTTTAATAAATTTAAACATTCTTGCATAAGTTTTTCAAGAGCTTGTTTTTCTATAAAAAGATTGTGTGAAAGTCTTACAACCAAGCCTTTTTGGGTAAATTTTTTGAGTATATTATCTCCGCTTTTTCTATCGAGTTCTAAAAGATCATAAAGATTATAAGGAGCTTCGGGTTTAATGCCTTGTTTTTTTAAAATTTCATATAATTGATTATTATTTTTTTCTTGAAGTTTTTCAAAATCTATGCCCTTTTTAAAATAAATTCCATTTTGAAAATCCAATAAATTTGACATTTCTTTAAGCCCAAGTTCGCAAAAATTTTCACTTGCCCAAGTAATCCTTAAAGCTAAAGAATGTGCTGAAAGCATGGCATAAGGATTTTTTTCAAGTATGAATTTGATGAAATTTTTAATTTCTTCTAGACTTTGTAAATGATATACATTAAGATTTTTTTCATCAACAAATGCTTGATTTAATTCTTTTGCTAATTTCAATGCTTTTTGATGAGAGAGTTTAAATCTTTGATAGCTTGAAAGCAAACCAAAACCATATTTATGTGCGTCTTTTAAGAAAGAAAAAGCTGCTTTAAAATCTTTATTTTTCAAAAACATTAAAAATTTATTTTTTTGTTCTTTTTTTAAAGGTTCGCTTAAAGGATTTAAAACCTTACCACCGCCTATAACACGATTGTTTTGTAATAAAATAAAAGCCTCATCAAAACTTAAAAATACATTTTTATCAAAACTAAAATGCACAAAAAATTCATCATTTTCTAGTTTTTTTAATATATTTATTTTGCATTCTATTTGTTTTGAACCCACGCAAAAAATCATTTTGCTATTTTGTAAATTTTTTGCTTTAACTAAAGCATCGCATTCTTTAAAGGCTTTAAAATAACCTTTTTTACTTAGCAAATAACCTTTTTTTAACTCTTTATAATCACAATTTAAACTTAAAGCCACACGGTTACAAGCTTTGATTTGCTCTAGATTGGTATCGTGATTTTGTATATTTTTAACAATGAGTTCTTTTTGAGTGTCTAAACAGATGATTTTTTCATTTAAAGCGATACTTCCTTCATTCAGGCTACCTGTAACGACAGTTCCTATGCCTTTTAGGGAAAAAACTCTATCGATATAATAATGAAAAATCAGTTCTTCATCGTTTTCTTTGTTTTCTATGGTATAAAGATAATTTTTTAATTCTTCTATACCTTGATTATTTTTTATACTGGTGTGAAATACTTTTAAAATGGGATAATCTAAATTTTTTAACTCTTCTAAAATTTCTACACTTTTTTGCTCTATATTTTCACAAAGATCGCATTTGCTAAGTACTAAAATAATATTTTTAATATCAAGAATTTTTAAAATTTCTAAATGTTCTAAACTTTGTTCTTTTAAACCTTCGTTAATATCTACGACAAATAAACAAACACTAAAGCCAAAAGCTCCACTTACCATAGTTTTAACCAAGTCTTTATGTCCTGGAACATCGATAAAAGAAATGTTTTTATCTTTTAATTTAAGATTTGAAAAACTTAAATTAATGGTGATTTGTCTTTCTTGTTCTTCTTTTAAACTATCGCCTTCAAAACCATTTAAAGCTTTAATGAGTGAAGTTTTTCCATGATCAATATGTCCTGCAGTTCCTATAATAACAGATTTCATAAGTTTTCCATTTGATTGATTGTAAGAATAAGTTTTTGAAGTTCACTTTCTTGTATAGTTCTAAAATCAAGAACAAATTCATCATTTTCAATGCGTCCTATGATATTTTCTTTTCTAAATCGAGTTTGTAGTTTTAAAGCATCTCCTTGAAAAGTTAGTATATAAGTATCTAAACTTTTATCAGGCATAGAACCTCCACCTACTAAACTTTTGCTTTTTTTAAGCTGGGTTTGAAAATTTAATTCTTTTTGCACTCTTAAAGCTTTTTTCTCTATAAAGGATAAGTCATCATTTAAAAGTTTTAAGGTAATAATTTTTTCATAATCTTTTTGCAAATAAGCTTTTAAGCTTTCGTTTAAAAAAGATAGGGTTAATTTATCCACTCTTAGCATTCTTAAAAGTTGATTTTGTTTAAGTTTTTCTATGAGTTCTTTTTTTCCAAGTATAATGCCTGCTTGTACGCTACCAAAAAGTTTATCTCCACTAAAACTTAAAATATCACATTCTTGCACGAGTTTTTTGATCTTAGGTTCATTTTTAATCAGCTTTTCATTTAAATTTTCACACCAGCCAGAACCTAGATCATAATAACTCAAAAGCCCTTTTTCTTTTGCTAATTCATGTAGATCTTTTATGTTTGCTTCACTGTGAAAACCCATAAGAGCGAAATTAGACTTGTGGGTTTTTAAAATTAGAGCGGTATTTTCACTGATAGCTTGTTCATAGTCTTTTAAGTGTGTTTTGTTACTAGTTCCAACTTCACAAAGCTTTACACCTGCAGCTTTTATCACTTCAGGCACACGAAAACTTCCGCCAATTTCTACAAGTTCTCCTCTTGAGCTTATGACTTCTTTATTATAACAAAGAGAATTAAGTACTAAAAAAACTGCCGCAGCGTTGTTATTGACTACTAAAGCATCTTCACATTCAAAAAGCATTTTAAGTTTTTCTAGTACCAAAGCATAGCGAGAGCCTCTTTTTCCATTTTCTAAATCAAACTCTACATTAGAATAATTACAAATGATATCTTTACACGCTTCATAAAGTTCTTCATGGATTACACTTCTACCAAGATTTGTGTGTATAACCACTCCGCTTGCATTAATCACACTTTGTAAGTCTTTGCGGTAAAAAGTTTTGATTTCTTTTTTGATTTCTAAAAGTAGTTTATTTTTAGAAATTTCATCTTGGGAAAAATTTTCTTTTAGTTTTGCGACAACTTTTTTACAAAAAAATGCTTTGATATAAAAAGGATAGGATTTTAAACTCTCATCTTCAATAAGAGTGTTAATCTGTGGAAAAGTTCTAAATTTGTTCATCTTAAGCCTTAAGAAAATATTTGGTTATTTTAACATAGAATTTATAAAATGATGTTTTAAAGAGATTAAGGAAGACAATGCAAGATTTTGTTTATATAAAAAATGATGTTTTGATCCCTTTGCCCGATGCTATTGAAATTTTAGATCAGGCAAATGATAAAGAAGTATTAATTTGTAATGATAAAAATCAAAAAGCACAAATTTATGCCCCTGAGATTAATTTTTATCTTAAAAATTCTCAAGATGAAATTTTAGAGCAAAGTAAAAATGTTTTAACGCTTTATGAGGCAAGAGCTAGTGTTTATGATTTAGGGCTTGATTTAGAACAAAGCAAAGAAGTGCAAAATCGTTTGATTTTAGTAGATAGCGATACTCAAACCGTAGAGTTTTTAAAAGAACATGGATTTAAGGTTATTACTTTAAGCAGTGTAGAAATTTTAGCTGTTTTTGGAAGTGTAGGGGAACTTTGTGCTGTGGTTAAAAATCAAGGCGAAGAAGTGGAAATAGATTTTGATTTTTTACTTTTTAAAGCTGAGGATTTAAGCGTTGTGCGTAAAGATTTTACAAGACAAAGTGGATGTTATAATCTTTTAAATTTTGAAAATCTTGAAGTATTGTTGGAGTTTTTGCAAAGCAAAAGTCCAAAATATCATTATAAAACTTATATTAGCTATAATGCTAGCGTGTGCCAATACCACGAAAGACGCAGTGAGCATTGTGCAAAATGTGCTGAAATTTGTCCTACTGTGGCGATTTTAAAAGATGATGAAAAAAAGCATTTAGAATTTTCTCAAGTGGATTGTTTGGGTTGTGGAGGATGTATTAGTGTATGTCCTAGTGGATCACTTGATTATGCTCCCATGCCAAGAGAAAGTTTTTTTACCCTTTGTGAGTTTTATAAAGATAAAAAAATTTTAATCATTCCTAAAAAAATGTCTTTAGAAAATTTAAATCTTGCTTTACCAAAAGATGTTTTACCCTTTATGATAGAGGGTGAAAAGTGGCTTTCTTCTATGCATTTTTTAACACTTTTGCAAAATAGTGGAGCAAATTTGGTTTTTTATACGGACTTTGTATCTCGTGGTAGCAATGAGGCTATTGTACTTTTAAATACTTTTTTTGAGAGAAAATTTCAAAAAAAAGCTATTTTTGTTGCCAAAGATGAAAAAGAATTGCAAAATGTTTTAAAAGAGCAAGAATTCATACAAGATTTAAAATATGATTTTCATAACAACACCTTAACTACAAGAGAAAATTTTGCCAAAAGAATGCAAGAAATGATAAAAAATGAAGATTTTGGCGGTATAGAAAGTGGCGAATGGTTGCGTTATGGTAAGATAGAAATTAATCCTAACACCTGTACGCTTTGTCTTTCTTGTGTGGGTGCCTGTAATGTAGGAGCTTTAATCGCTGACAAACAAGAAAATGCTTTGAAATTTAATGCTTCTCTTTGCACGACTTGTGGGTATTGTGAGTTAAGTTGTGCTGAAAAAGATACTTTAAAATTACTTCGTAGTGGAATGGAGTTTAGAGCTTCTTATTTTGAATATCAAACCATGGCAAAAGATGAGCTTTTTGCCTGTATAGAATGTGGTAAAGAATTTGCCACCAAAAAAGCTGTAGAAAAAATAGCCAATTTAATGAAACCTAAATTTGGTAATGATGAGAATAAAATCAAAACACTTTATTGTTGTGCAGATTGCAAGGCAAAAGTGATGATAAAAGCAATGGGTTTTGCGGGGCAAAATTAGATTTAGATCTTAATTTTGCCTTCTAATTCTTCTTTATTTGTAAGTTTGCTATCAAATTTAACAACAAGATTTTTAGAGTTTTTATAAATATCTACAACTCCTAAATTTTCGCTAAAAGTACTGAAATTTAAAGGTGTTTCTAAAGGTAGATAAAGGTTTTTAAAATCAGCTGGATTTTTTAAGAAAAATAATGCCACAAGCCAAATTAGAGCTAAAATTACTAAAATAATAGCCAAAAGATTTAAGGCATCTAGATGTAAAAATATCCCTCCGATAATACCACCTATAAAACTTCCACCATATCCAAAAGCATTAAATAATCCTAATGCTGCGCCTTTTTCATGGACTTTACAAAATTTTGATGCACAACTTTGCATAATAGGCTCATGTAAATTAAAACCTATAAAAAAAATCACAACCGCTATGATAAAAAAATTCATAGAATTACTAAAAGCAAAAAAAAGATAAGAAAGTATGAAAAAAACAATTCCCAAGAGTAAAATTTGTTTAGCCAAACCTCTTTTTTCACCTAAACTTCCAGCAAAGCCCATAGCGACAAAACCTACCATCATAGAAGTGCTATAAACAATCCAAAGTTTATCAGAAGCAAAGCCTAAATGTTTTACTAGAATGATAGGAATGCTTAAAAATGCTATACTCATAAGCATTTTTTGCATGAAATTAGTAAGATTCATAAGGGCTAAATTTTTTTGTTTAATAAGATGAAAAAAAGGAGTTTTTTCATTTTCATGAGTGATTTTATTTTCTTTAGGTACAACGGTATAAAGTAAAATTATACATAAAAGAGACAAAGTCGCACTAAGATCAAAAAGGCTAGATAAACCCCATTTTGCACTCATTAAAGGAGAGATCACCATAGAAGCTGCGAAACTAAGTCCTATAAAAGAACCCATTACTGCCATGGCTTTACCACGATTTTCTTCTGTGATAAAATCACTTATCATTGCCGTAGCTACTGCTCCAATAGCTCCTGCACCTTGGAGCATTCTTCCTAAAAGCATGACGTAGATATTTTCCGCAAAAGAGCAGATTAAAGAGCCTATTATAAAAATAATCAGTCCAATGAGCATGGTTTTTTTACGACCAATTTTATCACTTAAAATTCCAAAAGGCATTTGTAAAATCATTTGGGTTAAGGCATAAACACCAACTAAAAGTCCCACTAAAAATTCATTAGCACCTTCAAGTTTTAAAGCATAAAGACTTAGAACTGGCAAAACTATAAACAGCCCAAAAAATCTTGTTCCAACTATGAAAGATAAGGGTAAGACATTATTTAGCATTATCAATTTCCTATTAAATTTGAAATTTAAATTAGGATAATTTTACTATGAAATGGATTAAGCATTGATTAACATCGTTTTATCATTTGATATTTAAAAGCTACGCACAAGGATAAATTTTATAAAATCATATTTTTGTTTTGATATTATTTTGGAGCTTTTGTTATGAAGATTATCCTAGCTACGAGCAATAAGCATAAAGTTTTAGAACTTAAAGAAATTTTAAAAGATTTTGAAATTTATGCTTTTGATGAAGTTTTAACGCCTTTTGAGATTGAAGAAAATGGAAAAACTTTTAAAGAAAACGCCTTGATTAAAGCAAGAGCAGTTTTTAATGCTTTAGATGAAAAACAAAAAAAAGATTTTATCGCTTTAAGTGATGATAGTGGTATTTGTGTAGATATTTTAGAAGGAAACCCAGGAATTTATTCTGCTCGATTTAGCGGTAAGGGCGATGATAAAAGTAACCGTGATAAACTTGTCAATGAAATGATAAAAAAAGGTTTTAATCAAAGCAGGGCACATTATGTTGCTGCTATTGCTATGGTAGGTTTGATGGGGGAATTTAGTACACATGGAATCATGCATGGAAAAGTAATAGATACAGAAAAAGGTGAAAATGGTTTTGGTTATGATAGCCTTTTTATTCCAAAGGGTTTTGATAAAACCTTAGCCCAGCTTAGCGTGGACGAGAAGAATAATATCTCTCATCGTTTTAAAGCCTTAGAGCTTGCAAAAATCATTTTAAAGATTTTAAATAAAGGATAAAAATGAAAAATTTTTTAAAATATATAGCTATTATTGTTTTAATATATGCTCTTTATGTTGGTTTGGAAACTTGGTTTTCTTAGAATAAATAGTGATTAAAAAGCTTGGTAATAAGAACAAACTTCCACTTAAAAGCAAAATCATTACAAAAACGGTTAAAATTCCAAAATAAATTGTTGGAATGAAATTGCTACTCATCATCACGCTAAAACCTAAAACTATACTAATGGTAGTATAATAAAGTGCCGAACCTATACTAAGGTGAGAAGTCATAATGGCTTCTTCTAGGCTTTTGTTTTTAATTTCTTCTCTAAAACGATAAATATAATGCAAGGCATCATCAACGCCTATACCTATAGCAATAGCAGCTATAGTAATACTCATCATATCCAAAGGAATACCTAAAAGCCCCATAAGAGCAAAAACCACACTTAAAGGAATAACATTTACCAATATAGCCGCAACTGAAAATTTTAAATCCCTAAAAACAATGATAAAAAGTATGAAAATAGCTAAAATTACAAATATAAGAGTATCAAATTGCGATGAAAAAAGACTTTGAAGCATATTATTATAAAGCACCATTATGCCTGTGATTTGCACTTCTACTCCATCGTTTTTTACAAGCTCGTTGAGCTGTTTTTTAAGATCTATTAAAAACTCATTACGTCTTAAATTCGGATCAGAATCAACAATACGCATGCTAAATCTTAACTCGTTATTTTCTATACTTACAAAAGGTGAAAGCAAGTCTTGTTTAAATTTAGCAGGTAAATTCTCATTTAAAAATGCAAGAGCAAAATCATCTAACTCTTTTCCATCGTTGATATTTTTCCCTAGGGTTAAAAGACTATTAAGACTTAAAACCGAACCTACAAATTCTTTGTTTTCTAAAAATTCATGAACTTTTTTTGCAATGCGTGTTTTTTTAGAGTCAAACCAATAAGTTTCTTGTGTGGCTAAATTTTCAAATTCACTTTCAAAACTATCAAGAGTATCGCTTGTATTTTGATCGTTTTTATTATTTTGAAAACGAATGATTACTTCTAAAGGTAAGGTTCCACCTAGATTTTTATCAATAACCAAAAGTCCTTTTTTGATTTCGCTACCATCTTTGAAATAATTGACAAAAGAATTTTCAACTCTGAGTTTTGAAATGCCTATTAAAGCTAAGATTATAGCAAGAACTGAAATTCCATAAATCATGCGACGCTTTTTAGGATCAAGAGCGGTTTTGGCGCAAAAGGCTAAAAGATTAAATTTAAACTCTTTTTTATGATAATTTTTTGGTTTTAAAAGAACTAAGATACTTGCTAAAAACAAATAACTAAAGATAAGAGCTAAACCTATACCTATACTCATCATAATGCCAAGTTTTATGATAGGTTCGATATTTGATAGGATTAAAGAAAAAAATCCTATCATCGTTGTAACAATGGCATAAAGGCTAGGATTTGCTTTGGCTAGTAAGGTTTCAAGCACTATGCGCTCAACTTTAGCTTTGGGATGATTTTGGGTGCTTTCGATAAAATGCGTGATCAAATGAACAACTACACTTAAGGTGATAATTAAAACTAAAGCAACGTAATTTGATGAAATAACTGTGATTTGAAAATTTAAAAGTGCAAAAACTCCACTAGCCGCACTTAAGCTTATAAAACAAATAAAAAGAGGTAAAAAAACAAAACGCCATGAACGGAAAAAATAATAAAGTGCAAATCCCAGTAAAAATACAAGAGAAACACCATAAAGCACAAGATCAGATTTTATATAAGCTATCATATCATCAGCGATCATGCTTACGCCACCAAGGTAGAGCGTATCTTTATTTTTTTCATAATTTCGAACTATGCTTTTAATAGTATCTAGACTTTGTTTCGTGATAACTTTTTGCTTGTCTTGATGTTCTTTTATGGCAAGACGAATTTGATCTTTTTCTTTTTCATCGGTAGCAAGATCGCGTTTTTCTATAAGGTTATTATAAACTGTATCAGGCTTTAAGTAAATAATAAGCCCTGTTATTTTTCCATCTTTTGAGATGATATTATTTTTGTAAAAGGGACTATTTAAAATTTCATTTTGAGCTTTTGTGCGGTTTATGTCTAGGCTTTCTATATTTGGGATATTTTTTAAAAGTTCTTTTAAATCTGTATTTTGCGAACTTTGAAGCAAAGGGGCATTGATGATACTAAAAACGCGTTCTACTAAAGGGGCTTTTTCTAATTCTTCATGAAGTTTTTTTAATTTAACTAAATTTTCATTTGAAAAAGGTTTTTCATCATAGGGTTTGAAGGCTAAAAGTAAAAAATTATCACTTTTATAATGTTTTGAAATTTCTCTAAAAGTTTTTAAATCCGTATCATCTTCTAAAAGTAAACTTTCAGCACTTGCATCTACGTTAAGCTTAAAAGCAAAAAAGCTTAAAAACAGGCATATAAACAAGGTTCCAAAAAAAGTACTTTTTGGACGAGAAATAAAAAACTTTAAAAGCTTTGCAAACATTATTCTATAATGATGCTTTCAAGTTTTTGAAGTAGGACATCAAAGCCTTGGTTGGCTAAAATATCTCCAAATTGCGATCTATAAGTTTGTACTATACTAATGCCTAAAACATCTACATCATAAATAAGCCAGTTGTTATTATCATTGTAAAATTTGAAAATGATATTTTTTTCTTCTCCATCTACTACCATAGAAGTGGTTAAAAAATAGCGTTTTTCATTTTTTAACTCACCATTTTTGACCTTTAAAACCTGATCTTTATAAAGACTGAGTTTATCAGTAAAACTTTTTTTAAGACTTGTTTCAAAGGCTGTGGTAAATTTTTCTTGTTCTTTTGAGTTTAATTTAGAATAATTTTTCGAAAGACTGAGTTTTGCCATGAGTTTATAATCTATTATACTATCAAAAAGTTTAAAGATTCCATCAGCAGCTTGTTTTTTGTCTTCTTTGCTATCTTGTAAAAGTTTTAAGCTTGCATCAATGTTTTTTTGCATAGTACTAGAAATTTCATCTAGCTGTAAGGCAAAAGCATTAAAAAATAAAGCCAAGATTAGAAATATTTTTTTCATTATTTTCCTTTATTTGCTAAGTTCATTGCGTCTTTGCTCGTAAGCATCACGCAAGAATGGATATAAATTAGGCGTGTTGTGATAAATTTCATCAATTTCATCGAGCCTAAAACTAAGTTCATTGCCAAATCCATAAGCACTTATAGCTATACTTGCCCAAGTAGGATCAATGTAAGCGGTAAAACTTGCATACCAAGTTGCAGGTAAAGCAAGAGTGTCTCTAAGATTACTAGGACCGAGTATAGGTAAGACAATATGAAAACCGCTTCCTACGCCCCAGTGAGCCAAAACGGTTCCTAAGTCCGCGGGATGTTTTTTAAGACCCATTTTTGATGCCACATCCATAAGTCCACCAAATCCCATAATGGTATTAGCAGTAAATCTTTTAAATTCTTCTCCCGCTTCTTCAAATTTAAACTGCAAAACATTGCCTACAAAACGCAAAGGAGCAAGTAAATTATCCAAGAAATTTCTTACTCCTAATCTTATAAATTCAGGAGTGATGGCGTTATAGCCCTTAAGAACGGGGCGCAAACCATAATCATACAAAGCCACATTAAAGCTTGTCATAGCTTTGTTATATCCTGAAAGCGGATCGTTTACTTGATAGTTTTGGTATTCTTGTTCAAAATCATCTAAATTTTGTTCTTTAGCAAAAGCAAAAATAGTAAAAAAAATTAAAATAAAAGATATAAATTTTATTCTCAAGAAAAAACTCCTAAAAATTTTAAAAGTAAGATTATAGCAAATTTTTAATCAAGATTTATATCCCAGTAAAAATCCACCCATTCAGTAGCTTCTTTTACTTTAAAATCAGGCTCCAAAAGAGCGGTTTTTTTGTAAAAAATGGTTGCAATTTTAAGTTCTATATGAGGAAATTTTTCAAGCAAAACTTTTTTTATTTCTACTAAACTTTCTCCGCTATCTACTATATCATCAATGAGTAGAATTTTTTTGTGCTTGCTTAAATCAGGAATATTAAAAATTTTAATAGTATCAAGTTTTTTTGTATCATCGTAATGAATTGAGTTTAAAGCAAAAAGCTGACGTGTTTTTAAAGCTACTGCTAAAGAGTGTCCTAAACTCATTCCTCCTCTTGCTATAGCTAAAAGTGCATCAGGGTTAAAATCTTTTTTAATTTCTTTAGCAAGAATTTTTACATCTTCTTTAAATTCTTCATAGGAGTAAAATATCATTATATATCCTTAATTTATTGTAGTGCCATAAGTAAAAAATTACCCAAAGATAATAAACTTAAAACTATAATGCCAAGATTGATTTTATCCCATTCGCGTTTAAAAATTCTTACAAGTAAATAAGAAAGAAAACCAAAAGCAAAACCTGTGGTAATGGAGTAAGTAAAAGGCATCATGATAATAGTAAAAAAGCTTGCTACAGCTATAGCATTATCTTTAAAATCTATATTTTTAACTTCCATAAACATTAAAATTCCAACCATTACAAGTACGGGGTATATTGCGTTTGCAGGAATGGCTTTAAAAAGTGGCAGTAAAAAAAGTGTAAAAGCAAAACAAATAGCTACAACTAAAGCTGTAAGCCCCGTTCTTCCTCCACTTTCAACACCTGTAGTGCTTTCTACAAAAGCAGTAACTGTAGAAGTGCCTGTCATAGCTCCTAAGGCTGATCCTGTTGCATCTGCCATTAAGGTTTTGCTTAGTTTTTTTTCTCCATTTTTTGGATCATCAAAAATCTTTCCTCTTTCACCCACACCTGTGATAGTTCCTATACTATCAAAAAGTTGAGTGATAAAAAAAGTAAGAATTATAGGTATCATAGTAATATTTAAGGCACTTTTGATATCAAGTTGTAAAAAGATGACTCCTAAACCATTTTCCATGCTAAAATTTGGCAAAGAAAAGATTTGCACAGGAAAACTTGCATTATCTAAATGAAAAATCCAAGCGATAATAGAGCTTACTAATACCCCCAAAATAAAAGCTCCGCGAAGTTTTATAGCCCAAAAAAATATGATTAAAGCTAGGGTAAAAATTCCAAAAAGCACATGAGGGCTTTTGAAATTTCCTATGCTGACTAAAGTATCTTTATTATGCATTATCACACCCATTTGACTTAAGCCTAAAAATGCAATAAAACAACCTATACCGGCACAAATTGCAAGACGTAAATCTTTTGGGATATTACGGATTACCCAAAGGCGAAAATGCGTAAAAGAAAGTATGAGAAAAATAATACTTGAAATAAAAACAGCTCCTAAGGCACTTTGCCAAGCTATGTTTTGACCTAAACAAACTGCAAAGGTAAAATAAGCATTTAAACCCATTCCAACACTCATAGCTACAGGAGTATTGGCAAAAAAAGCATTAAAAGCACTTGCAACTATGGTGATTAAAGCTGTTGCGGTGATTAAAGCTTCTATAGGCATTCCTGTATTTCCTACTATGCTAGAATTTACAGGGATAATATAAACTATAGCCAAAAAAGTATTAAGCCCTGCTATAACTTCAGTTTTAAAACTCGTATTGTTTTCTTTGAGTTTAAAAAAGTCCATTTTTTCTCCTTAGTAGGTTTTTAGCTCGTTATACAAACTATCGCGTTCTACAGGAATAAGATTTGAAGTTTTTATCATATCGATAAAAGTTTTTAAACTTGTGCCTTTGGCAGATTTTGCACCACCTGCGCTTTGTATGCTTTCTTTTTCTATGGTGCCGTCTAAATCATTAGCTCCAAATTCTTGTGCTACCATGGCTAAATTTAAAGTCATTGTTGCCCAGTAAGCTTTGATATTTTTAATATTATCAAGCACCAAACGAGCAATGGCAATGGTTTTTAAAATTTCTTCACTATCTATGATTTTATCAGTTTGTATAAAGCTATTATCCCTTTGCCAAACTAGAGGGATAAAAGCATTAAATCCACCGGTTTGATCTTGAAGATCACGCAGTCTTAACATATGATCGACCCTGTGATGTCTTTCTTCTATATGTCCAAAAAGCATGGTAGCATTACTTTGTTTGCCTTTTTCATGCCAAAGTTTATGAATTTTAAGCCAATTTTCACTGCTAACTTTTCCATGACAAATTTTCTTACGCACTTCTTCATCAAAAATTTCAGCTCCACCGCCTGGCATGGAATCAACGCCGTATTCAAGCATTTTTTCTATCACTTCTTCATAGCTCATTTTAAAACGACGATGTAAAAAATCAATCTCAGCAGCAGTCATAGCTTTTACATGAAGATTAGGATATTTTTCTTTTATCATTTTAAAAATTTCTAAATACCATTGCCAAGTTGTATCTTTGTTATGAGCTGAAACGATATGTACTTCTTTGGTTTCTCGTTTTACGGTTTCATCAACAATTTTCATGATTTCTTCATGAGTCATCAAATAAGGATTAGGATTTTTTCGGTGTGCTGAAAAGGCGCAAAATTTACAGGTATCTGCACAGATATTAGTTGGATTGATATGACGATTGATATTAAAATAAACTTTTTTTCCATGAAGTTTGGTGCGTTTTTTATGGGCGTATTTGCCTAGGGTAAAAAGATCTAAATCCCAAAGTGCATTGGCTTCTTCTTGATTTAATCTTTCTTCATTTTCTAGTTTGGTAATTAAATTTTTCATTTTAATTTTACTCTTTTGCTGTTTTTAAATAAAGCATTATAATTTTTGCTTACTGAAAAAGAGTTTATAGAAAAAGCCAAAATAAAAGATATTTTTGTTAAGATTATTATTAAAATATTAAAATTTAAAGAGAGTGGAAATTTTGTTAAATAAAGAATTAGAAATTTTTAAAAAAAATCTTAGTTCCTATACCCAAAGTTGTAGAAAATTTTTTCTTAAGCAAGGGGCGTTTAGCTTATATCATTCTAAAAATATGGATAATTTCATAAAAAAAGCTTATGATATAGTTCTTAAAGATTATTTTGATGATTTTTCACCTCCAAGTGATAATATCCCTTTTTGTGTTTTAGCAAGCAAAGCATATGCAAATAATAGTCTTTGTTTTAATGAAAGCATTTCTTTGATTTTTGTTTATAAAGATATTAAGGCTTTTCATTTAAAACCTATGATTAAGGCTTTTATCGAAATTTTAAATGATGCACATTTGCAAATTGATTTGGTTGTCTTAGAATTTAATGGACTTTATAATGCTAGCAATGAGCTTAAGACTTCTATAATACAAACTCGTTTTATATGTGGTTCTAGGATTTTATTTAAAGGGATTAAGACGAAATTTGAGAGTATTTTAGAAGAAAATAAAAATGATTTTGCCAAGCTTTTGCTAGAAAATTTTAAAGAATTTGATATTCCATTTATAAAGCAAGAATTTAATATCTTAAAAGATTTTGGCGGATTAAATCATTTAAGATCCTTAGAGGGTTTGCTTGTTCTTTTTAAGACTTCTCCAAAAAATTATGCTTTAAATTTTATAGATGAAAAAAATTTAAGCGAGTTACGTTTAGCTGGAGACTTTTTACTTTCTTTAAAATCAGCGATGAATTTATTAAGTGCTAAAGATGAGGATGAATTTTTACTTATTAATGTTCATGATTTGAGTGAATTAATGTATAAAAAAGCTAAAAAACATTTTGGAGCAAATGAGTTGTTGGTTCAAAAAGCTTTGCAAAGTATGCATACTATAGGTTTTTATACACACTTTTTAGCAAAGCAAATTCAAGATGGATTAAATCATGCTCTTAAACAAGAATATAAATTTAAAACTCTTGTGGAAGTTTTAGAATACTTATTAAAACTTGAAGATAAACAGGTTATTTTCGATCTTAACTTAGTTTTTGCCCTAAGAAGATTGAAATACGGTAAAAAAGATATAGAAAAAGCTTTAATACTTTTTGAGAAAATTTTTTATAAAAGGCATAGTTTTTGTGTTTTAAAACTTTTGCTTGATAGTGGAATTTTAAAAGATTTATGCAAGCCTTTTTGGACAGTTCGTTTTTTAAGCGATGAAGAAGGAAATTATAGTTTTGATGAGCAAGTTTTTCTTATGTTAAGTGAATTTGAAAAATACGAAGATGAGCTTGAGATACTCCAAAAACTTAAAACCGATGAAAAAATGATTTTAAAGCTTGTGATACTTTTAAGCGCTATAGAAAGTGAAAATGAAATTTCTTTAGCAGGCATATATAGAGCGTATTGCTCCAAATTTGATTTAAAGAATGAAATTTTAGAATGGGGTCTTAAAATATTTAAAAACAATAATGCCTTAAAAGATCTTGTAGAAAAAGAAGATATATATAATCCTATTGTTGTAAGTAGTTTGGTTTCTAAATTAGAAAATTTAGAAAATTTAGAGCTTTTATATACTTTAACTTGGCTAAAGGCTAAGGCTTTAAATTACAATGCTTTTTATTTTAGAGTTCTTGATAAACTTTTAGAAAATGCAAAACAAGGTTTTGAAGATGAAAATCTACTTGAAGAAAGCGCAAGAAGAGTAAAAAAAGAATTAACACTTAAAAGAAGTAAGATTTTTTTAGAGCAAGATGAAATTTTGCAAGATAAAATCATACATATCAAATCAAATCTTTTTATTATAAAAAATACTTTTGAAGATATTGTTATGATTTCTAAATTAGCCAAAGAAAATGATTTTAAATTTTGGTTTAGTAATGAAACAAATCTTAGTTTGCAAATTGTTGCACAACTTCATTTTAATATTGCCATTATTTTAAGTTCTTTAACAAATTTAAATCTTATTTTCATGAATTTTTTTGAACTTTTTGATGATAAAATTTATTTAAGATTTGAATATGATAATATTATCAGTGATGAGCAAAAACTAAAACTTTGCGAGCTTTTAAATTCAAATCTTTCTGGTTTTAATTTGAAAAAAATTAAAAAGCCAGTCATTAAAAAAGATGAGTTAAAATTAGACTTAAACTATTCTAAAATGTATGCCAAATTAGGTCTTAATACCAAAGATCAGCAAGGTTTAATGGCGTATTTGATGAATGTTTTTAATGAACTTGAACTTGTTTTATGTGCAGCAAAAATTCAAACTATAAGACAAAGGACGCGTAATATTTTTATTTTTCAAAAGAATGAAAAATTAGAACATAGCGAGCAAAAGTTAGTTAATTTATTAATAAGTGAGTAAAAAAATGTGTGGAATCGTAGGCTATATAGGAAATAATGAAAAAAAACAAATTATACTAAATGGACTTAAAGAATTAGAATACCGTGGCTATGATAGTGCGGGTATGGCAGTGATGCAAGAAGGAGAGCTTAGTTTTTTTAAAGCTGTAGGAAAACTTGAAAATTTGGCGAATAAATGCACGGATTTTGAAAGTCAAGGTTATGGTTTTGCTATAGGTCATACAAGATGGGCAACTCATGGTAAGCCTACTGAAATCAACGCACATCCTCATTTGGGACAGTATTCTTGCGTGATTCACAATGGTATTATAGAAAATTATAAAGAAATCAAAGATAAACTTGAAAAAGAAGGCGTGAGTTTTTTAAGCCAAACAGATACTGAAGTTATTGTTCAGCTTTTTGAATTTTATGCAAGAAATTTGGGAGTTTTTGAAGCTTGGCAAAAAACCATCAAAGAACTTCGCGGTGCTTTTGCTACTTTGTTAGTAACAAAAAAAGATCCCCATCATGTGTATTTTGCAAAAAATGCTGCTCCTTTGATTATCGGTAAAAATGCAAATAAAGAATGGTATTTTTCTTCAGGTGATGCACCTTTGATAGGAAGTTGTGATGAGGTGATGTATCTTGAAGATTTAAGCTTGGGATACGCGAGTAAAGATGAGCTTGTCGTTTATGAAAATGATGTTTTAAAATCACTTTGTTTTTCTAAGCTTTCAGGCGATAAGGCTTATGCAAAAAAAGACGGCTTTCGCTTTTTTATGGAAAAAGAAATTTATGAACAAAATCGCGTGATGAGTGAAGTTTTAATGGGGCGTATTCAAGGCGATGAAGTCGTTTTTGATGAGCTAAACAATGAAGATTTAAGTCAAGTAGATGAAATCACGCTTTGTGCTTGTGGAACAAGCTATCATGCTGCAATGGCAAGTGCTTATTTGTTTGAAAGAATTGCTAAAGTTAAAGCTAAAGTAGAAATTGCAAGTGAATTTCGATACCGTGAAGCAATTATAAAAAAAGATTCTTTATTTATCGTTATTTCTCAAAGTGGAGAAACAGCAGACACTTTAGAGGCTTTAAAGATTGCAAAAGAGCAGGGTGCTAAGACTTTTGCAATTTGTAATGTGGATAATTCTAATATAGTGCGTTTAGCACATCTAAGCCTTTTAACTCGTGCGGGCATAGAAAAAGGAGTTGCTTCAACTAAAGCTTTTGCCACTCAGGTTTTAACACTTTGGATGCTTGCTATTTTTATGGCACAAAAAAGAAATTTAAATGTTTCTGCTGAAATTAAAGCGCTTTTACATACTCCAAATTGTGTGAGTGTAAAACAGGCTTTACATGAAAAAATTCATCGTTTATCCAAGCGTTATTTAGATGGACATGGCTTTTTCTTTATAGGTAGAGATGTGTTTTATCCTTTGGCCTTAGAAGGAGCTTTAAAACTTAAAGAATTATCTTATCTTCACGCTGAGGGTTATCCTGCAGGAGAGATGAAACATGGCCCTATTGCTCTGGCTGATTCTAAACTTTATACTATAGCTTTAATGCCAAAGCATATGCTTTATGAAAAAACAAAATCAAATGTTGAAGAGCTTATAGCTAGGGATTCTACAGTGCTTAGCATTTCGCCTTTAGAATTTGATTTGAGTGATGATTTTATAAAAACCAATGAGCAAGATCACTATATGTGTGAATTTTTTGAAATGATGGTAATTACTCAACTTTTAGCAATGGAAATTTCTATAAGACTTGGCAATGATGTGGATATGCCAAGAAATTTGGCTAAAAGCGTAACAGTCGAATAATCCGTGCAGTTTAAAGAAACTGCACATAACTTTCAAATACTTCAAAAATTATAAATAAATTTTAAATTATAAGCTAATTTTATGCTTATTTTTGCTTAAATAATTCTAACAATATTTCTAGAAAGGAAACACTATGGAATACAGAGTTGAACATGATACCATGGGTGAAGTTAAGGTCCCAAATGACAAATATTGGGGAGCGCAAACTGAAAGAAGTTTTGAAAATTTCAAAATCGGTTGTGAGAAAATGCCAAAGGTTTTAATCTATGCTTTTACAAATCTTAAAAAATCTTTAGCTTTAGTCAATAACAAACTTGGCAAACTTGATGATGCTAAAAAAAATGCTATAGTTCAAGCTTGTGATGAGATTATCGCAGGTAAATTTGATGATAATTTTCCACTTGCGATTTGGCAAACAGGTTCAGGTACGCAAAGCAATATGAATATGAATGAAGTTATTGCAAATCGTGCCACTGAAATCATGGGCGGAGATTTTCGAAAAGAAAAGCTTGTACATCCAAATGATCATGTTAATATGAGTCAAAGTTCAAATGATACTTTTCCAACTGCTATGAGTATTGTTGCGGTTGAGCAAGTAGAGAAAAAGCTCATCCCTGCGCTTGATGAGCTTATTGCAACTTTTGAAAAAAAAGTAAAAGAATTTGATGGTATTATCAAGATAGGACGCACGCATTTACAAGATGCTACGCCACTTACTCTAGCACAAGAATTTAGTGGATATCTTTCTATGCTTTTGCATTCAAAAGAGCAAATCATCGCTTCTTTACCAACTTTAAGAGAACTTGCTATAGGAGGAACCGCAGTAGGAACAGGGCTTAATGCGCATCCAGAATTAAGCCAAAAAGTAAGTGAAGAACTAACTCAACTTATAGGTACGAAATTTGTTTCAAGTCCAAATAAATTTCATGCTTTAACAAGTCATGATGCGATCAATTTTACTCATGGAGCTATGAAAGGTTTGGCTGCAAATTTAATGAAAATTGCAAATGATATAAGATGGTTAGCTTCGGGTCCAAGATGTGGTCTTGGTGAGCTTATCATTCCTGAAAATGAACCAGGAAGTTCGATTATGCCAGGTAAGGTAAATCCTACCCAGTGCGAAGCTGTTACTATGGTTGCTGTACAAGTGATGGGAAATGATGCAGCTATTGGATTTGCAGCAAGTCAAGGAAATTTTGAACTTAATGTGTTTAAGCCTGTGATTATTTATAATTTCTTGCAAAGTCTTGATTTGTTGGCTGATTCTATGCATTCATTCAATATCCATTGTGCTGTAGGCATAGAACCAAATCGTGCAAAAATCGATCATAATCTTCATAATTCTTTAATGCTAGTTACCGCTCTAAATCCACACATAGGTTATGAAAACGCTGCTAAAGTAGCCAAAAATGCTCATAAAAAAGGTATTTCTTTAAAAGAAAGCGCAATGGAGCTTGGTTTGGTTAGCGAAGAAGATTTCAATAAATTTGTTGATCCTACTAAAATGATAGGCCCAAAAGCCTAGAACATAAAACTTGCCTTTTTTAAGGCAAGTTAAATTAAATTCTTATCTTTTAAAATCACATACATTCTTAAAGTTGATACAAAAAAAGTTAAAATCGCAGGACCTAGTATAATACCCCAAAAACCAAAGGTTGAAATTCCTGCTATCATGGCCAAGAAAATTAAAAGTTCGTTGATTTTGGTAGGGGTTTTTACAAGTTTTTTGTTGATCCATTTGATGATTAAAGGTTTGATTAAAGTATCTGCTATAAAAGAAATTACAATTACAGAATAAATAAAAATAGCAAGAGCTGAGTTAAGATTGTTTGAGGCAAATTCATAAAGACTTACAGGCACATAAATTAAAGCTCCTCCTATAGCAGGTATGAGAGAACTTACAGCAAAAATTACTCCCATTAAAATTCCATCATAACCATAAAACATTGTGATTAAACCAAAAAGTGCACCTTGAAATATTGCTACAATTACCATAGAGTAAAGCACAACAGCCATAACATTACCCACTTCGCTTAAAACATCATCGAGTTCTTTTTTATCAATAGGAATGATGGATTTAAGATAGATAACAAGTTCTGTTCCATATAGATTTGCAAAGAAATAAAACACACAAATTAAAACCATATCTATAAGAAATTTAGCTCCTGATTTTGTAAAACTTGAAGCATAGCTTAGAATTTGTTTAGAAATGCTATTTAAATCTATAGAAGCTAAAAATTCTTTGATTTTAGGTTCTAAAAAATTAAAGCTTTCAGGCAAGGTAAATTGATAGTTTTTGACATAATCAAGTGTTTGTGTGACTAAATTGATATCAAAATTCTTTAAAGCTTTGGCAAGTTCTATCATAGCATAAACAAAAGGTGCAAAGAAAAGCAAAACCATGCAAGCTGTTGTAAGAATGGAAGCTAAAAATTTATGTCCTTTAGTAAGATTTAAAAATTTCGCATTGATGTTTGAGGTAGCTACCGCCATTAAACTAGCTATGATAATCACAAGTAAAAAACCTTTAAAAAGATAAAGCAAAAGAAATAAAATAACTAAAATAAAGCTTATAAGAAAGATTTTTCCATTTTGCAAAATTTACTCCTCAAATAAAGTTTTTTCATAGTTTAATTTTAAAGCACTATAGCTTTTTGTGCTAGCTATACGCCCTTTTGCAGTGCGTTCTATATAGCCATTAGCAAGCAAATAAGGCTCAATTACATCTTCTATGGTATTTTCATCTTCGCTTAAAGCCGCAGCAATACTTGCAAGCCCGATAGGTTTTTGCTTAGCAGCGGTTAAAAGTTCAAGATATCTTAAATCCATCGCATCAAAACCAAGCTCATTCACTCCTAAAGAATTTAAGGCCTCATTAGCTCTTTTTTCTGTGATAATTTCTTCATCATTAACATCGGCAAAATCTCTTACCCTTTTTAAAAGCCTTAGAGCTATTCTAGGGGTTGAACGACTTCTTTTAGCGATCTCAAGTGCGGCTTTTTCTTCGCAAGTTTTATTAAGTTTTAAAGCTGCTTTTTGCAAGATTAGGGCAAGTTCGCTGTCTTTGTAAAATTCTAATCTAAATTGCATACCAAAACGATCGCGCAAAGGATTGCTAAGCATACCTGCACGCGTTGTAGCCCCTATAAGAGTAAATTTTGGTAAATCGATTTTTATGGTTTGAGCAGCTGGACCACTACCTATGATAATATCAAGGCGATAATCCTCCATTGCAGGGTAAAGTACTTCTTCGATAGCAGGGCTTAAACGATGAATTTCATCGATAAAAAGTATATCTCCTTCGCTAAGATTGGTTAAAATAGCGGCTAAATCCCCGCTTTTTTCTATCATAGGAGCGGCGGTTGTTTTGATATTTGCACCCATTTCATAGGAGATGATATTAGCTAGTGTTGTTTTTCCAAGTCCTGCAGGACCACTAAAAAGTATATGATCTAAACATTCATTACGTTTTTTAGCTGCAGCTATAAAGACATTTAAATTTTTTTTAATGCTTTCTTGACCTATATAACCATCAAAATTTGAAGGACGCAACGAAGTTTCGTAAGTTTCATCAAAGGAGTATTTTTCTATTTCTACTATTCTATCCATATCTTTGCTTATATTTTGGAAAAATTAAAATAAGATTTTAGCTAAAATTTGCTAGAATTTATATTAAACTTTAATGATTATGGTTTAAAAATGGGAATTTTAACAAAATTAGAATTAGATTATGAAATTGACGATATAGAAAAATTTTTACAATTTTTTAGAACCATGTGTGATAGGTTTGAACCTTTAATCATCAAGCTTGGAAGCGATAGTGTGCGTTATAAAGAAGCTATAAAAGAGCTTGAAACTTTAGCACACAATACCGCTTGGGCAGCAAGACGTTTAAATCTTGAAGAAGTGACTGATTTTTGTGTATTTTGTGAAGAGATGATGGCGCAAGCAAATCGCTTTAACGGACCTGCTAGTGATGAATTTACGGATTGGATGCTTTTGATGAGCGATCAGTTTGAAAAATATTGTCGTTCATATGAAAATGATGATTCTGTTTTAGCGGTTTTTAATCCTTTAATTGTTAATGTTCCAAATATTATTTCTAAATAAGGGAGCGACTTGGCTTCGACAGGAGTAAGTCTGCTTAGATGGCATGTCGCTTTGGGCAAAGCGTAAAAAGCCCAAATAAAATTAAACGCAAACAACGTTAAATTCGCTCCTGCTTACGCTAAAGCTGCGTAAGTTCAGTTGAGCCTGAAATTTAAGTCATACTATCTAGCTTAATTTTCGGTCATTTTTGATAGTGTAGCCTTGCGTTTGACAAGCGTTGAGGTGAAATAAAGTCTTAGCCTTGCTTTTGAGTTTTGGAAGATGAGCGAAGTAGGGTGAAGTAGTCATCTTTGCTAAGCATGTAGAGATCTTTGTGGGATTATTTTTGGACAGGGGTTCGATTCCCCTCGCTTCCACCAGTTTTAAAATTAATATTTATTGAAATTTGAAGATTAATAAAAATTCATAGTTTAAAGTTTTTAAGGTATAAAACCCTAAAAACTTTTAGTTTTCTTTGAAAAGTTTGGAAGCTAAGTGCGTTGCACGACTTTGATCTGTATCTTTTTTAAGTGTTTTATAAATTTTACTTACATATTCTTCTAAGGTTTGTTGAGAATCTATGGTTTTTTCAGAAGAAGGAATTTTTTCATATTCTCCATTGTTTTTAAGCTCATAAGCTAAAACATTATCGCTAAGCTGTAAGCGTAAAAATTGAGCTAATTTAGCTTTGCTTCTTTCATCATATATAGGAGTCATAAGTTCTAAGCGACGCTCTAAATTTCTTGGCATCCAATCTGCACTCGATATAAAATAATTTGGCTCACTATGTTTAAAATAAAATACTCTAGCATGTTCTAAGTATTTTCCTATGATGCTTCTAACGCGTATGTTTTTGCTGTATTCTTCATCAGGTTTTAAGCAACAAATTCCGCGTATGATAAGATCGATTTGCACTCCTTCCATACTTGCTTCATAAAGAGCTTGTATGATATCACTATCTACAAGAGAGTTCATTTTAGCTACAATCACACCTTCATTTTTCTTGCTTGTTTCAATGCGTATCATTTCTAAAACTTTTTCTTTGATTTGATTTGGACTCATTGAAAGAGTTTGAAGACGACGGTTTTTACTAAAGCCTGATAAGATATGAAAAAATTTTGTCGTATCTCTTGCAAATTCTACTTTGCTTGTAAAATAACTCACATCAGTATAGATTTTAGCACTGCTTGCATTGTAATTTCCTGTGCTTAAATGCATATAAAATTTAAGCTTATCCCCTTGTTTGCGTATGACTTGAGAAACCTTAGCGTGGACTTTAAAACCTGTAATGCCATAAATAACATGAGCTCCGGCATTTTCTAAAGCTTTCGCCCAATGAAGATTATTTTCTTCATCAAAACGTGCTTTTAATTCTACCATCACAGTTACTTGTTTTCCATCGCTTGCAGCATCAATTAAAGCTTGAACTATATTGGAATTTTTTTCAACTCTATAAAGTGTCATTCTTATGGAAATTACTTCAGGATCTTTGCTTGCTTCTTTGATAAATTTATAAACTGGATCAAAACTTTCAAAAGGTTGTATGATGAGTATATCTTCTTTTTCTACAGCATCAAAAATAGATAAATTCTCATCAAAAGGTGGTAAAGTTTTAGGCGTGTAAAGTGGGCTTAAAAGATGTGTAAAGGTTTTATTTCCTGCGATTTGCCAAAGGCTAGGGAGATTGAGTAAAATAGAATATTCATAAACATCTTTATGAAAAATTTTCATGTGAGTATTAAGAAATTCTACGATTTGCTCATCTGCATCTTTTTGAATTTGCAATCTTACAAAAGCTCCTTTTCTGCGAAGCTTCAAGCCTTGCTCTAAAATCATCATAAAATCATCAGCTTCTTCCTCTTCTATTACTATATCTGCATTTCTAGTCACTCTAAATGCTGCTGAAGCTAAGAGTTTATAGCCTGGAAAAATTTCTTCTGCGTGTTGATGGACTATACTTTCTATAGGAACATAAATATTTGCACTTACTTCATAAAAACGAGGTAAAACTCTTGGAATTCTAATCATTCCAAATTTTACAAGTTCAGGATGTGCTTTATCACAAATTTTAACCGCTAGTGAAAAAGATAAGTTGTTTAAATGCGGAAAAGGGTGAGTCGCATCAACAGCTATTGGAACAATAACAGGAAAAATATTAGAGAAAAAATACTCATCACATTTTTGTTTTAAATTTTCATCTAAATTCTCATAATGCTTTATGAAAAGATTTTCTTTTTCTAATTCACTTGTGATTTCATTAAAATAACGCTCCAAAAGCTCTTTTTCTTGGTGTAAATATTTGCGTATGGCTTTTAATTGTTGTAAAGGGGTCATTTCATCGCTACTGCTTGCATTAACTCCAGCTGAAAAAAGTTGTTTTAAGCCTGCAACGCGTATCATATAAAATTCATCTAAATTAGTGCAATATATAGCTATAAATTTTAATTTTTCTAATAAGGGTAAATTTTTAGAACATTGGTCTAAAACACGAGAATTAAAGCGAAGCCAAGAAAGTTCGCGATTGATAAACATATCAGGACTTATTTGCATTAATTTTTCCTTTTTTTGTTATATTTTATCATTTATTTTAAAATTATTGAATAAAAGTTTCAAATTTTTTAGGTTAATTAAGAGTAAATATATCTTTAAAATTATATTAAATTCATCTATGTTAAAATTACAAAATTTATTTCTGGGAAATTCTGTGACATTATTGTTCTATTGAAGATTTTAAGAAATGATAATTTTAAGGAGGAAAATTTTGAAGAAAACTTCGAATCTTTTTACTATTTTTCTTGTTTTGCTTTTTGTTTTCTTTGCGGTTGGGTTTTATACTTTTTATAACGCTAAGGGCACATCTTATTTAAGCAATGCAAGCGAATCTTGTAATAACTGCCATATTATGAATGAAGTTTATAACGAATACATGGCAGGGCCGCACTCTCAAAAAGTCAAAGGCGAACCTAGGGCAACTTGCGTGGATTGCCATTTGCCACATAATTTTGTAGCTAAATGGATAGCTAAAGCTCAAAGTGGTTTAGGGCATGCTTATGCTTTTACTTTTAAACTTGATGAGTTGCCTACAAATTTGAGTGCGACTGAAAAAAGCAGAAAAATGGTGCAAGAAAACTGCATACGCTGTCATGCAGATTTTGCTCAAACAGCTATCAATGCTACAACAAATCCACATGCAGACAAGTCATTAAATTGTGCTTCTTGTCATAAAGATGTTGGACATAAACACGGAATTTAATAAGGAGAAGATGAATGAAAAAAAATATTTTACGCTTGGGTATTGTTGTTTTGGTTTTACTTATAGCGGGAGTTTTATGGCTAAATAATGATATCAATCAAAAAAAAGAAGATGAAGCAAATAAAAATGCTATTGCAGCAAATGCTGATTTTTCTTTGCTTAGCGATGATGATCCAAATTTTGAAAAATGGGGTAAGGTTTTCCCAGAGCAACTAAAAATGTATTTAACGGTTGAAAAAGAAGAGCCTAAGGCTACTGAGTTTGGTGGTAATTTAGCTTATTCAAAATTGATTCGCTTTCCTCAATTAACCATACTTTGGGCAGGATATCCTTTTAGCCTTGATTTCAATGAAGAAAGAGGGCATTTTTGGGTTCAAGTAGATCAAATGAAAACAGCAAGAAACAACAAAGATTTTCTTAACGCCCATGGACTTGCTGCTTTTAAAGGCCAACCCGCAGCTTGTATGAATTGTCATAGTGGATGGACTCCATGGCTTATAAAAAATGTTGCTAAAGGGGATTTTACTGCTTTTAACTCTACAAATTATTGGACCATGATTAAAAATATCCCAGCCGTTGATGGTATAGTGGAAAATTCACCTGAACATGCAGGCCCACATGGTGGTAAAAGAATGGGTGTAACTTGTGCAGATTGTCACAATCCAAATGATATGAGTTTAAGACTTACTCGTCCAGCAGCTATTAATGCTTTAGTTTCTAGGGGATATGAAAAAGATCCAGTACAAGGCGTAAAAGCTACGAGAGAAGAAATGAGAACTTTAGTTTGCTCTCAATGCCATGTTGAATACTATTTTAAACCAACAGGGGAAAAAGTAAAAGTAATGGGTGAAACTATTGTAGATGATAGTTCTAAAAAATGGTGGAATGGAACTCAGAAAAATTATGATGAGTATGAGTTTTGGAGAGATGGAAATAAAGCTAAAGAGATTGAAACCGATGGTATAGTTTTAACTTTTCCTTGGAGTGAGTGGAAAAAAGGGCAACCATTTAGAATTGAAATGCTAGATGATTATTATGATAAAGTTCGTGGAGTATTTGGAGCTGATTTTACTCATAAATTAACAGGAGCACAAATTATTAAAATTCAACATCCAGAAAGTGAACTTTATAGTGGCGGTGTGCATGCTGCAAATGGAGTAAGTTGCGTGGATTGTCATATGCCTTATGTTAGAGAAGGAGCTAAAAAGGTTACTCAACACAATATCACTTCTCCTTTAAGAGATATTAACTCTGCTTGTAAGTCTTGTCATAAACAAAGTGAAGATTATTTAAAAGCTCAAGTGCTTGACATACAAAACAGCGTTGCACATGATCAAAGAACTGCAGAGTATGCAATTGTTAGTTTGATTATGGATACTAAAAAACTACGCGATGAACTAGGTAATATGGAAAAATTCCAAAGCGATGGAAAAGCTGATGCGAAAAAAATTAGCGAAGAGTTAAAAGAAGTTTTAGAACTTCATCGTAAAGCCCAAATGAGAGCAGATTTTGTTAATGCTGAAAACTCAACTGGTTTCCATAATCCTCGTGAAGCTTCAAGAATGTTATTGCAAGCTGTTGATATGGCAAGAATGGGACAAACTAAACTTGTAGAAATTGCAGCGGCAAATGGAATTAAAGATTTTAAAACTTCAAATTTAGGTTTTGAAGATATTCAAAAATTTAATCCAGGAGAGCTTTATTATAAAGTAGATGTTAATGGTCATAAAGCTGGAGAGCGTTACTATGCAGATGAAAAAGATGTTAATGGTAATCCTCCAAAAGAACTTTTAGAGCATGATAAAGAGCTTGCTCCTTATAATTATCAAGTGATTGATAAAAAATAATTCTTAAGCCCTATAATCATAGGGCTTTTTCTTTTCTTTGTTTTAAAAAATACAAACTTTTTATTTAAAGTTCACTTTTGCTTCACTTTGTTTTGTCAAAATATCACAAATTTTGATAATCAAAAAGGAGTTAAAATGATCAATAAAAATAAATTGTTTAGACAGGTTCATATCTATCTTAGTTTGTTCTTTTTGCCTTGTGCTTTGCTTTTTGCTTTAACGGGTATAGCGTATATTTTTGGTATTAATCAAGATGTGGGTTTGAAAGTTGAGCAGTATCAATTGTCAAAAGTTATAGAAAGTGGTAAAGAAAGAGAAGCTTTAATAGAGTACTTAAAAACAAATGGTTTAAAAGTGCCATCTAATACAAATATAATTAAAAGTAAAGATAAAGGTATAACAATAGGTGGAACTCATTATAGTGCTAATATAACTCAAAATTCTACTAATGAATACAGCATTACTCTAAAAACAAGATCTTTGCTTGGAGATATGATTATGCTTCATAAAGATAAGGGTGCTTGGTATTTTTCTGTGCTTAGTGTAGGTTTTGGTATTACTTTATTTATGCTTTATATTTCAGGGCTTATGATTACTTTGTTTGCAAATAAAAAAGATAGAAGTAAACAATTTGCAGTTCTTGGAGTAGGGGTTGTTGTAACTTTGCTTTTGGCTTATCTTAGCCTTTGATTTTTCCTAGCTTTTTAAGCTAGGTATTATTTATTTTTTTGTATAATTACACTTTACTTTATTGGACAGATGGGTGAGCGGCTGAAACCACACCCCTGCTAAGGGTGCAGATCTTAACGGGTCTCGAGGGTTCAAATCCCTCTCTGTCCGCCACTAAAACTTTCTTGAAAATTCCAAGTATTTATATATTTGAAAAAAGAATAATCTAGAACTATAAATAAATCAACATTATTCTAAAATTGGAAAATAATCCATTAGAAGATAAGATATTTTGGAATTATTTAAGAAATTAGATGAAAAAGAAAAAAATATTGTATTACTTATATGGAAGCAAGAATTCTAAAAAAATAAAATATAAAATCAATCCCAAAGATTACTTTTATATATGCCTAAAATTACAATTTCATTTTTACTTTTATCGATAAGATAAGGGATAATATAACCTTTAAAAATCAAATCTCTTATATTTTCATTATCAAAAGACAAAGATTTTCTATTTTTATAAGGCATAAAAGAAAGATTTTTACAAATTGAATTAATATCATTAAGAAATTCTTTAGCATGAAAAGAACTATCTAATTTTATAAAATTAACAATATGCCTAAGCTCATTTTTAAATCTAGGAGTTGGAACAATTTTCATTTATTCTAAATCTTTTCTAATATCATTAAAAGTTTCATCAAAATCTAAAGTCTTTAATTTACCTTGCTCGTAAAGTTCTATATCCTTTTTATAACCATCAATTCTTATTTTATGCTCTAAATAACTTAAAGCAAGTTCTAAAACTTCTTTTTCACTTAAATTGTTATCTTTACAATAATTAGTTAAAAAATGCTGTGTTTCTTTTGAAAATTCTAAGTTCATTTTTCACTCCTTTTTAAAAATTTATTATAACATAAAAATATTTTTATTTATAAAAAGGGTTCAAATCCCTCTCTGTCCGCCACTAAAACTTTCTTGAAAATTCCAAGTATTTTATTAAGCATCAAAGCAAGAGACTAGCCCTTGCGAGGTTGTATTATTTTACAGCATTTTTGATTTCTAAAATCATAGTTTTTAAAGACTCTAGTCCATTTCCACTTGCTAAATACCAGTATTCTGGATCAAGATAGATGATTTTTTTGTTTTGTGCTGCTTTGGTTTTAGCAACAAGCGCATTATCGAGTATGCCTTGAGCGCGTTCTTTGTTGCCTACAATGATATTTCTATCAACAACAAAAATATAATCAGGATTTTTTTCTAATATAAATTCAGAATTGATACTTTTGCCGTGTGTGCCTACTTTTATATTCTCATCTACCGCGTTAATCCCTAAAACATCGTGAATAATCCCAAAGCGAGATTGAGGACCAAAGGCTGAAATTTTGTTAGAATTTGTAAGAATGATAAGAGCTTTTTTATCTTCATTAACTATGCTTTTGGCTTTTTCAATTTCATTTTTAATATCTGAAATTTTTTCTAAAGCTTCTTTTTCTAAACCATAAAGTTTTGCAATGCTTAAGACATTGTTTTCAAAAGAGCTTAAAAAATTTGCATTATCAAGACCTACAAATAAAGTTGGAGCTATTTCTTTTAATTTATCATAAAATTTACTTTGGCGTCTAGAAATGATGATAAGATCAGGTTTTAAAGCATTAATGGCTTCAAAATCAACTTGTTGCACTCCACCTACACTAGGTTTGTTTTTAAATTGTTGTAGGTATTTTGGTAAATTTTTAGCAGGAACGCCCGCGACTTTATCGTTTAATTTTAAAGCATCAAAAGTATCTAAAATTCCAAGATCTAAGATCACTACCTTAGAAGGATTTTTAGGGATTTTATTTTCTCCTAGACTATCCTTTACTAAAAAACTATCACCCTCATCACTCATGCTAATAGGCAAAACTTTCACCGTAGCAGTGTTGGTTTTTGTTGTAGAGCTTGCATTGTTTTCATTTGAGTTTGAATTACAAGCTGTTAAGATTAGACTTAAAAAAAATGCAAAAAATGCAAAAAATGCAAAAACTAAAGATTTTTTCATATTTTCTCCTTTTTAAAAATAAATACAAATTTTCTTAGCATCAATTTGACTTACAGGTATATCCATATCATAAATTTGTTTTAAATTTTCTTGATTGATGATTTCATCTTTTGAACCTTGTTTTAAAAGCTTCCCATCTTTTAAGGCTATGATTTCATCAGAATAAATCGAAGCAAAATTAATATCATGCAATACAACAGCTATACTTTTGTTAAAGTCTTTGACTAAATTTTTCATTAGTTGCATGATTTGTACGCTATGTTTCATATCAAGATTGTTTAAAGGTTCATCAAACATTATAAATTCAGTATCTTGAGCGATGATCATGGCTATAAAAGCTCTTTGTTTTTGTCCGCCGCTTAATGTATCTAAAAATTCATTTCTTAAGTTACTAAGCCCCATATATTCTAAAGCTTCATTGATTTTGATTTTATCGTTTGCATTAAGTCTTCCTTGAGAATGCGGAAAACGCCCAAAAGCAACTAATTCTTCAACTTTTAATCTTAAATTGATATTGTTTTGTTGTTTGAGAATGGAAATTTTTTGTGCTAAGATTTGCTCTTTATGGTCTTTTAAATTCATTCCATCGATATAAATTTCTCCGCTACTAGGTTTTATCAAACGACTTGCTAGGGCTAAAAGAGTGGATTTTCCAGCACCGTTGGCTCCAATTATAGAAGTGATTTTTCCTTTATGAAAATCAAGGCTAAGATCTGAAATAATGGCTTTATTGTCATAAAATTTGGTGATATTTTTTAGTTTAATCATAATTTATTACCCTTTAATACAAGATAGATAAAATATATCCCACCTAAGAAATTAATAACCACGCTTATAGTGGCATTATAATCAAAAACTCTAGAGACAAAAAATACCCCTCCAAGCAAAGCTAAAATGCTAATGAGTATACAAGCACTTAGCAAAATACTATGCTTTGCAGTTTTAAATAGCTCATAAGTGATATTTACCACCAAAAGCCCTAAAAAGGTTATAGGACCTACAAGTGCGGTGCTAATAGAAGTTAAAATAGCTATGATAATCATCAATTGTTTTGAAATTTTTTGATAATTTATCCCTAAATTTATCGCTAAATCTTTGCCTAAATTTAAAGGATCTAAAAATTTCATATAGCGAAAAATCCATATAAAACTTAAAAAGCTAATGATATAAGCAAGAATTAAAACATCAAAAGCAATATTATCAAAGCTAGCAAACATTCTTCCTTGTATTACCATGAATTCATCAGGGTCGATTAATACTTCAAAAAAAGAGCTTAAAGTGCTAAAAAGTGTTCCAAAAACTAAGCCTAAAAGCATGATAAGATAAATGCTTCTATCGCTACTAAATAAAATTTTATAAAGTCCTAGTGAAAAAACCATCATACAAACTAGAGTGATTGAAAAATTGATGTCATTTTTATAAACACTTAAATTAGCTACACCAAAAGAAAAGATAAGAGCACTTTGAAGTAACATATATAAAGAATCTAATCCTATGATAGCAGGGGTTAGAATTTTGTTATTGCATAAAGTTTGAAAAATCACTGTTGAAACAGCGATACAAATAGCTACTATGATAATAGCTGCAATTTGTAAAAAACGACTTTTTAAGGCGTACTCATCAAAGCCATTTAAACCCACAAGTATAAAAATCCCTATCATGTTAAGTGTTAAAAAGCTTAAAATCAGCATTTTTTTACGCATAAACTTTCCTTTTTAACAAAAGAAAGATAAAGATTAAAGATCCTAAAACACCTGTAGTGATACTTAAAGGCATTTCAAAAGGAAAGATGACAAGTCTTGAAATGATATCGCAAATAAGTAAAAACAAAGCTCCACAAAGTGCTATATAGATAAGATTTTTTCTAAGGTTATCACCTAGATAAAGAGCTACTAAATTTGGGATAATTAGCCCTAAAAAAGGGATAATCCCAACGCTTACAATCACTAAACTAGTGATAATGCTTACAATCATCAAGCCTAAAAATAATATACCATTATAAGAGATTCCAAGATTTAAAGCTATATCTTCGCCCATGCCAACTATGGTGATTTTATGAGCTAAAAAATAAGCAAGTATAAAAAGTGGTAAAGAAATGTAGAGCAATTCATAATTTCCCTGCATAACATTTGCCATACTGCCTTGTAACCAGCCTTGGATATTTTGTATATAATTTAAAGCATAGGCAAAAAAAGTGGTTATAGCACTAATAATGCCTCCAAACATCAAGCCTATTAAAGGTATAAAAATCACATCTTTGAGTTTGATTTTTCTTAAAATTTGGATAAATATAAAAGAACCCAAAAGTGCAAATACAGAAGCAATGACAGCTTGAGTGAAAAAAGATGCTCCAGCAAAAAATATTAAAGAAATAAGTATGCCAAATTTAGCACAATCCATAGTTCCTGCTGTAGTTGGAGAAACGAATTTATTTTGCGTGAGTTGTTGCATGATAAGCCCGCATATACTAAGACTCATTCCTGTGAGTAAAATCGCTATAAGTCTAGGAATTCTTGTGAGAGTTATGATTTCTAATTGAGTGGAGTTAAGATTAAGAATATCTTTTACATTGATACTGATAACTCCTATAAATAAACTTATCATTCCAAAGAATAAAAGTAAAGCTATAAGCACTTTTAAACTCAATATATGCTTAAAAAACAAATCTTTCCTTATAGTAATAATAATTATCAAAAATGAAATTGTAATGAAATTTGTTTTAAGAAATGATAAAACTACAAAGGATATTTTAGTAAGAAATCAAAAATCCAGTGGAAAGTCTTTGCAAGTGTTTGTTATAGTCTATAAGGCTTTCTCCATAGCCATTAAAGTATTGTAAATACCAATAAATTCCATTGTTAAAAATATCATATCCTAGATCAACCTGTATAGCACCTTTGTTATTGCGGAATTTAAGATTGTTTCTTAGCATAAGATTGATAAAATAATCATCACCCAAATACGCTAAATTTACATCAAAATTTCCCATATAATGTAAGATGGCAGGATTATCATCATCTTTTTTGCTTTCAGGAATCCTATACCAAAGGCGTGGAACAAATAAAAATTTATTATATAAAATAGCTGTAGATACATAAATTCTATTCCATGAGCGAGATTGCAAATTCTCATCTCCCTTGCCATTGCTTTCATGCAATATGCCTACGCGTAGGTTGTTAAAAAATTCATAATCTTTAAGATACAAAGGAAAATCTATAAAAAATTCTGGCTGATAGTTGGTTTCTCTAAAAGGAGAAGAATGCTCATAAATTTGCCACCAAGAAGTTTGAGTATAGGCTATATAATATTTTTCATCCAATCCTAGCAAATTTTCAAAAAGTCTTTTTTTAATGCTAAGTTGAAATTTAGCTTCACTTTTATTGTGATTTTCTTCTAGAGAGTTAAAACTATAAGCCAAAGGTAGAAAATAATTCATTTTATAAGCACTAATGCCAAGAGGGTTAAAGTATTCATCTTCTTCAAGATAATTTGCCAAGGCAAGACGAGCAAAATCTTGTCTTTCTTCTTTGGCTGCAATAATAGATTTTTCATTTTGAGTAGTTTGTTTAGTTTTATTTTGTTCTTGAGGGATTAAAACAGATGAATTTTTTAAAGCGAGTTTTTTGTAAATTTCCATAGCTTTTTTATAATCGCCTTGTTTTTCATACTCTAAAGCTTGTTGTAAATCACTAGCCCATATAAAAACACATAAGCTTAAAAATAAAGCAATTTTTCTCATTTTAACTCACTTTTAAATTTTTCATATTCTTCATAAAAATTAAGATTTAAAAAAGCATCTTCATCTTCAAATTCCACAAATTTGGTTTTAATCTCAGAAAATAAAAGTCCTATTTTTTGTTCATTTTTTTCTAAGAAATTTTTACAAGTTTGAGCTAAAGAGCTGTGATAAAAGCCGCACAAGGGATGTTTATGTAAAGGAGTTTTGGCTATGATTATTTTATAGTTTTGCTCTAAAAAAGGAAGCATTTTTAAAAGCTCATTTTCACCTACTTTAGGACTATCTACACTTAAAACAAAAACAAATTCATTTTTAAAATTTGAAAGTATAGAGTAAAGCGCAAGCATAGGAGAGTAAACTTCAAATTCTAAAGAATCTTTTATCAAGCTAAAATGGTTTTCAAATTTGTCTTCTTTTGCGCTCACATAGACATTTTTAAAAATTTTAGAAAATTTATTTACTTGAAATTGAGTTAAATTTTGATTTTTAAGAATCAATTTGCTTTTATCTTGTCCCATACGACTAGATTTACCACCACATAAAATCACACAATTTAGCTCATTAAGCTGCACAAATTTCCTTTTTTAGTTTAATTCTACCACAAATTCGCTAAAATATTTTATAATTTCTTTTATGAAATACACAGAACTTTTACAATTGCAAACTTTTTTTTCTCAGTTTAAAAAAATCGATTTTATCAAGCGTATCAATGACAATATTTTGGAATTAAGCTTTGACAGAGAAAGATTTATTTTTGATCTCACTCGTGCAATGAGTGCGATTTATACAGCTAAATTTAATGCAAAAAATTATAATGCACCTTTTGATTTTATGCTTAAAAAGTATTTTAGCAATGCTTTTATAAAGGAAGTTAAAGTCCTTGAAGGCAATCGTATTTTATGTTTTAGTGTAAAAGCTAATAAGGCTTATAAAAGCTATGAGAGCAAGATTTATTTTGAATTTACGGGTAAAAATACCAATGTTATTCTTACAGATGAAAAAGATTTAATCATAGAGGCTTTAAGGCACATTGATAAAAGTTATCGTGTAGTAAAATCTAATGTGATTTTAGAGCCTTTAAAGCCTTATAAAATGGATGAAAGTTTTGAGGAAATTAAAGATTTTAAAGATTATTTTTCTCGCAAATTTACAAGCATTTATGAGAGTAAAATCAAACAAATAAAAAATTTAAAACTTGCACAAGTGGATAAAAAAATACAAAATTTACAAGAACTTTTTTCTAATTTAGATGAAGAAAATTCTTTACTCTTAAAAGCTTTAGAATACAGAAAAAGGGCTGATGTATTGTTTGCAAATTTGAGTGTTTTAAAAGATTATGAAAGGGAATTTAAGCTTGATGACTTTGAAGGCAAAGAGTTTGAATTTAAGCTTGAATTTAGTCCTAAGCAAAGTGCTAATTTATACTATAAAAATGCCAAAAAATTAGAACAAAAAGCTAAAAATTTAAACATACAAAGGCAAAATTTAAAAGAAAAGTTAGATTTTACCTTGAGTTTAAAAGAATTATTGCTTCAAGCTAAGAGTGAGATAGAGCTTGAAATTTTACTACCTAAAAAAAATAGCAAAAAAAATCAAGATCATAAACAAGAAGATCTTGTGGCAAATTTTTATTATAATGAGTTTAAAATTTGCGTGGGTAAAAATGAAAAAGGCAATGAATTTTTACTTAAAAATGCTAAAAAAGATGATTTGTGGTTTCATGTAAGGGATATTCCTAGTGCACATACTTTGATTGTATCAAACAAGCAAAAAATCAGCCTTGATGTGATAGAATTTGCCGCAAGGCTTTGTGTAAGTTTTTCTAAGTTAAAGAAAGGTTCGTATTGGGTCGATTATACCTTAAAAAATTTTGTTAAGGTTCAGCAAAAGGCGTTTGTAAATTATACAAATTTTAAAAGTATTAATATCATGAAGGATTAAAATGCCAGTTAGCCCATTAGGAAATGTCAATTATATAAATCAAAATATGGCTTATCCAGCTACACAAGCAAGCAATGAGCTTGCAAAAGAAGGTTTTGCAGCTACGCTAAATATGGCTGAATTTAATGAAAAAGAAAAAACTTTAAACAAGCTTGAAAAAGTCAATAAGACTCATGAAATCAAAGAAGAGATCAAAGAAAAAGCCGAACAAGAAGAAAAAAAGAAAAAACACAATCAAGAAGCTAAAACTAGCGATGATGAGAAAAATGAAGAAGATGAGTCTAAAGATCCAAATTTTAAAGACGCACAAAGCATTCATCGCTTAGATATTAGTATATAAGGAAAAATATGTTTAATACAACTAGAATTATTTCAGCTTTTGTGATGATAGGGGCTATTATTATTATCGCGTTGATTGATCAATTTTTTATCAATTTTATCGTTTTTGCGGTTTTATTGTATTTATCTTTTAGTGAAGCAAAAAAACTTTTTGCTTTAGAAAATATTTCTATTATCCCTTTGGCTATAGCTTTTATTTTGGGAAGTTTATCGCATAAAGCTTTACTTTTTGGGATTTTAGCTTTGTTATTGGTCGTTGGATATTTGGTTTATAAAAAGGCTTCCTTAAAACCAGCTCTTATTTATATTTATCCTAGTTTGCCTATTTTAGCACTTTGGCAAGTGTATTTAGATCAGGGTATGTTTGCGCTTTTTTGGCTTATCATTATCGTTACAGCTTGTGATAGTGGGGCGTATTTTATCGGAAAACTTATAGGTAAAACTCCTTTTTCTCCAACAAGTCCAAACAAAACCTTAGAAGGTGTTATAGGCGGCTTGATTTGTGCGAGTATTATTGGAACTATTTTGGGAGTTTTTGTCTATAGTTTTTGGCTTTCTTTACTTTGTTCGTTTTTTGTAGCGATTTTTGCAGTAATTGGAGATTTGCTTGAGAGTTATTTTAAAAGAGAAGCAGGTGTAAAAGATAGTGGAGATCTTATCCCTGGTCATGGGGGTGTGCTCGATAGAATCGATGCAGTGATCATTACTGCTTTTGTGATGGTTGCTCTTTTATGATACTTTTTGGAAGTACGGGTAGTATAGGAGTAAATGCTCTTAAACTTGCTGCTTTAAAAAACATTCCCATTTCTGCTTTAGCTTGTGGGGATAACATCGCTCTTTTAAATGAGCAAATCGCAAGATTTAAGCCCAAATTTGTTGCCATAAAAGATTCAAAAAATAAGTATTTAGTTAAACACGATAGAGTTTTTATAGGACAAGAAGGTTTAGAGCAAATTTTAACAGAATGCCAAGACAAGCTTTTACTCAATGCTATTGTAGGTTTTGCAGGACTTAAAAGCACTTTAAAGGCTAAAGAACTTGGCAAAAACATAGCCTTAGCTAACAAAGAAAGTCTTGTTGTGGCTGGGAGTTTTTTAAAAGGGGCTAAATTTTTACCCGTTGATAGTGAGCATGCGGCTTTAAAATTTTTACTCGAAGACAAAAAAAATATAGCAAAACTTTATATCACAGCAAGTGGTGGAGCTTTTTATAGGTATAAAATCAAAGATTTAAATCAAGTCAGTGTCAAAGATGCTTTAAAACATCCTAATTGGAACATGGGGGCAAAGATCACTGTAGATAGTGCGACTATGGCAAATAAGCTTTTTGAGATTATAGAGGCTTATCATTTATATGATTTTAAAGAAATTGATGCTTTAATAGAACCAAGATCTTTAGTGCATGCAATGTGTGAATTTAAAAATGGAGCTAGCACGGCGTATTTTTCAAAAGCAGATATGAAATTAGCTATTTCAGATGCTATATTTGAAAAACAAGATATGCCTATTTTAGAGGCTGTTGATTTTAGCAAAATGCCTGCTTTAAAATTTCATAAAATTAGCACAAAAAAATATCCTATTTTTAAGCTTAAAAATGCATTTTTAAAAGAGCCAAATTTAGGTGTTATCATCAATGCTGCTAATGAAGTTGGTGTTTATAATTTTTTAGAAAATAAAAGTGGATTTTTAGACATTGCTAAATACATTTTTAAAGCTCTTAATCACTTTGGAGTGCCTAAAATTTCAAGCATAGAAGAAGTTTTTGAGTATGATTTTAAAACAAGAGAGTATTTAAGGAGTTAAAATGAAATTTTTTTTAACAATTTTATTTCTTATAACAAGTATTTTTGCTTTAGAGCTAGACTTTAGCGTAGGAGAAAATGGAAAAAGCCTAGATGATAATAATACGGTTTTAATTTTTGGTGGAATTCAAGGCGATGAGCCTGGTGGATTTCATGCGGCAAGTTTGCTTTTGAGTGATTATAATATCACTAAGGGTAAGATTATAGTGGCTCCAAATTTAGCTTTTGATAGCATTATCAAGCGTTCGCGTGGGAATAATGGGGATTTAAACCGTAAATTTGCAAACATTAGCTCAAAAGATCCTGATTATAAGAGAGTTCAACGCATTAAAGAGCTTATTTTACTTCCTGAAGTTAGTATGGTGATCAATCTTCACGATGGTTGGGGTTTTTATAAACCTACTTATATTGATGCGATGCAAAATCCTAAGCGTTGGGGAAATTCAAGTGTGATTGACACAAGCGAAATCAATGCAAGCAAATACCCTGATCTTGAAAATATCGCTACTCAAACCGTAAATAGTGTCAATTCTTCACTTGCTGATCCAAAGCATGCTTATCATCTTAAAAACACCAAAACCCAAGAGCTTGGTGATACGGAAATGCTTAAAGCTTTAACTTATTTTGTGATTTCAAATTACAAAGCTGCTTTTGCAAATGAAGCGAGTAAAAATCTGCCTGTAAATTTAAGAGCTTATTATCATCTTTTGGCAATTGAAAATTATCTAAAAACCGCTGGAATTGAATTTAGCAGAGATTTTGAACTTACCCCACAAGGGGTTGATAAAGCCATAAATAAAGAGCTTGAAGTGAAACTTTTTGATGATAGAATTTTACTTTCTTTAAAAAATCCAAGAAAGGTTATCAACTATGTGCCTTTTCCGGTAAATAAAGAGTTAAATTATAATACAAGCAATGAACTTACTGCTGTTATCGCAGAAGGAAATTCTTTTTATATCCAGTATGGCAATCGTTTTCAAACAAGATTATATCCTGAGTATTTAGAATTTAGCGATGCTTTTAATGAAGTAACTTTTCAAGTTGATGGCAATGAAACCACCGTTCCTTTTGGAACCAAGGTAAAAGTAAAAGAGAATTTTCTTATTCCAAAGATAGCTAATGTGCGCGTAAATATCATAGGCTTTGATCATGGAAAAGATGAAAGTGATATTTTAGTTCATAAAAAAAATATGCAAACACAATACTCTTTGGATATGGCAGGTAAAATTTATAGAGTGGAATTTTATGAGTTAAGAGGGGTGAATTTGCAACAACTTTTAGAGGCAAATACCAATAGCAAGTTGATCAAAAATGCTAAAAATTTGGACTTAAACACTCTTAAAATGGCAAGATCAAAAGATAAATTCTTAGGTTCTATTTTAGTGGAATTTGAATGAAAAATCTTATCCTAGCTATAGAAAGTTCTTGCGATGATAGTTCTATAGCTATCATTGATAAAAATACCTTAGAGTGTAAATTTCATAAAAAAATTTCCCAAGAATTAGATCATAGTATCTATGGGGGAGTGGTACCTGAACTTGCTGCAAGACTTCATAGCGAAGCTTTACCAAAGATACTTAAGCAATGCAAAGAGTATTTTAAAAATCTTTGCGCCATAGCTGTGACAAATGAACCTGGGCTTAGCGTTTCTTTGCTCAGTGGAATTTCTATGGCAAAAACCTTAGCAAGTGCTCTAAATTTACCCTTAATCCCTATAAATCATCTTAAAGGTCATATTTATAGTCTTTTTTTAGAAGAAAAAATTTCTTTAGATATGGGAATTTTGCTTGTTAGTGGTGGGCATACTATGGTGCTTTATCTTAAAGATGATGCAAACTTAGAGCTTTTAGCAAGCACAAATGATGATAGCTTTGGAGAAAGTTTTGATAAAGTGGCCAAAATGATGAATTTAGGTTATCCTGGTGGGGTCATCATAGAAAATTTAGCAAAAAATGCCAAACTTAAAAATATCTCTTTTAACATACCTTTAAAGCATTCTAAAGAACTCGCTTATAGTTTTTCAGGACTTAAAAATGCAGTGCGTTTAGAAATTTTAAAGCATGAAAATTTAAGCGATGAGATAAAAGCTGAAATAGCTTATGCCTTTGAAAATACAGCTTGTGATCATATCATGGATAAATTAGAAAAAATTTTTAATCTTTATAAGTTTAAAAATTTTGGCGTTGTAGGCGGAGCTAGTGCAAACCTTCACTTGCGTTCGCGTTTGCAAAATTTATGTCAAAAATATAATGCAAATTTAAAACTAGCTCCTTTAAAATTCTGCTCCGATAATGCTTTGATGATAGCAAGAGCTGCAGTTGATGCTTATAAAAAAAAGGAATTTGTAAGTATAGAAGAAGATATTTTAAGCCCTAAAAATAAAAATTTTTCAAGGATATAGATGAGAAAAGCTTTTACTATATTAGAACTTGTTTTTGTAATTGTTATCTTAGGAATTTTAGCCGCTATTGCTTTACCAAAAATGAGTTCAAGCAAGGATGAAGCTGAAGTTAGCAAGTCTTTAAACAACCTTAAAACTTTGATCAATGATATAAGCATTTATACTTTAAAAAATGATCATTTAAGCTCTATAAAAACGATGAGTAATGTAATCGGGGTTGAAAATGTTGATCTTGGCAATTTTAACGGCACAAAAGAAGTAAATTTTGGCGTAGGCAATGATAAAGAATGCTTAAAACTTGTTTTTATAAATAAGGCTGATTTTATACTCATGGGAATTTCAAGCAATGAAGCAAGCAAAAATGCTATCATCAACGCAGCCAATCAGACTCATGAAGATTTAGAAAATATAGACTTTACAAGCTCTTCAAGCAATAAAGCTTGCGTGATTTTAAGTAAGAATGAAAATTTTAAAAACCTAGCGAGCAAAACTTATCTTTTAATAGGGGGAATGTAATGATAGTGAGTAAAACTTATGAGATTGACTCTTGTGATGATGCAGAACTTGGTATAAAAAGAGAATCAAAGCTTGAATTTAAGCTTTGTTTTGATGATGAAAAAGAAGTAAAAGCTTTAGTGTTTATTATCCCTGGGCTTGGTGGAGATGCGGATGAAAATTACCGTGAACACTTAGCTGAATTTGTAGCAGACGAATTTAATGTGGCTGTAGCAAGTGTGAATTATCATTGTATTGGTAATCGTCCTCAAACAGGCTCTACTTTTTATTTAGATGATATAGACAAGCTTATTTTAAAAGCAAGTTGCGAAGCTATAGACATAAAGCTTCCTTATGATGTTGATAAAATTCAAGACTATAAACAAATGAGTGAAATTTTTCATTTTGTAAATAATCAAATAACCAAAGGCAAGCAAAAAGGTGATTTTGCACCAAATTATTTTTTAAATTTGCATGTGAGTTTGCAACCTACAAAAAATGAGTATCAAAATTTTGGCATTATGCAGACTCAAGATCTTTTAAATGTTGCACTTTATCTTAAAAAATATGCTCCTTTTGATACTATGGGGGGGGGGTATACCAGTTATCATGATAGGTAGTTCTCATGGGGGATATTTAGCGCATTTAGCCGCTAAAATTGCTCCTTGGTTGATAGATGGAGTGATAGATAACTCAAGTTATGCTAAATTTCTTTGGAGGCTTGTTGGGTTTGGTAAAGAAGTTGATTTTATGGAATATTCAGAGTTTGATACTTTTGATTTTTATCAAAATATTAGAGTTTGTTGTTCTAGCAAAACTTTTTGGACAAGTAATTCAAGCTCAAATAATTTTTTTTCAGTGTCAAGAAGAATGATAAGATATATCTTAGAACCAATGCATCTTGAAATTCAAGCTAATTACCCAAAACCATGTTATATTAGTTATCATTCTTTTTATGATAAAGAAATAGCCCCACCTGATGAAAAACTAGAACTCTATAAATATTTAAAACAATTTGGGTTTGATGCAGAACTTTATATGATAAAAAATCCAAATCAAATTGATGGTAAATTTATTAAAAATCTAGAACATGGCATGGGAATGTCTATAAAAACTTTGATTTCTAAAGAACTTCCTTTAATACTAGAAAAAATAAAACAAAATCCAAAAAAAGACTATAAAGAAAAATGCATTTCTTATCCTTGTGAGGATTTGTTATATCGATTTAGCGAGAAAGATAATAAAATATCATTAAAAATAGATAAAATTTAAAGGAAAAGTATGACTATACTAGAAAAAAACATACAAGCTTTATTAAGCGGGGTAAATGAACCTTTAGGAAATAAACTTTTAAATTTTATACAAAATAAAACTTGTTCTCGTTTTAATATAGATGAAAATTTAAATATCTATGATAAAACTCATAATGTTTTTATGTATGAAAATTTGGAACAGGAGATAAATTTTTTCTATCAAAGTATTTTGGAAAAAACTCTTAGATATCCTTTTGTATGTATTTATGGTATAGGCAATGCCTTGCTTATTAAAAATTTAGCTAAACATTATAAACATCTTTTTGTATTTGAAAGTGAGATAGAACTTTTTATTTTAGCTTTAAGTATGCTGGATTTGAGTGAAGAGCTTTGTAGTGGAAAAATTTATCTGGTGGATATTGAAGAAGAAAGAGTAGACATACAACTTAGAATACTTTTTGATCAAAAAGATATGTTTGGATATCTGAGTCTTTATGAAATATTTATGAATTCCTATTATAAAAATATTTTTATAGATAAAATAGCTAAAATTAATGATATAATTTATGATAATATTAATCTTGTCATTAGAAATTTAGATCCAAGCTCTATGATAGCCTTGACTTGCTATGATAATTTTATACAAAATATTCCTATAATGTTAAAAAATATTCCATTCCAAAAAATCATACAGGAGAGAAAAAACCAATTTGAAAGCTGTATAGTTGTATGTGCTGGACCTAGTCTTGAAAAGCAAATTCCACTTTTAAAAAAATATCAAGAAAATTTTGTAATTTTTTGTGCAGATGGAGCTTTTCCTTTGCTTTATAAAAATGATATTATTCCTGATTATGTATTAAATTTAGATTTAGAAGAGTATCCATTGGAATTTTTTAAAGATATTGAAAAAGATAAGTTAAAATCAACCTTATTTATTTTAGCTCAAAGCACCCATCCAAATGTCGTAGAGTTATTAAAAGATAAAAAATTATCATTATCTATAGTTTTAAATGAAGATCTTCCTTATAAAAATTTGAATATTTTGAACTTTGGCTATCTAGAACTTGGGACACATGTAGGACATATGTGTTATACTTTAGCTTTAGCATTAGGATTTAAAAATATTATTATCATAGGTCAAGATTTAGCTTATAATGAAGAAGGTGATTCACATTTTAAGAATTTTGCCTTAGGAAGTACTGTTGATGTTGGTTTGAAACTTCCAAGCATGAAAGTTGTAGCTTATGGCGGAAAAGGTGATGTCGTTACTCATGTTGGATGGAATGATTATAAAAAAAAGTTGGAATTTTTATTTGCATGTAATTCTTTAATAAATTATTATAATGCAACAGAAGGAGGAGTTAGAATTGCTTTTACAAAAGAGTTAAGTTTTAAAGAGTGTTGTTTAAAATTTGCAAGTTGCAAGAAAAAAATCTTATCTATCCCAAAAAGTCTTACTTTAAATAGAAGCGATAAATTGTTTAAAAAAATTCTAGAAATTTTTAGTCAAGATTTAAAAATATTTGATCAAACTTTAGAAGATGCTGAAGCTTTGTGTCATGTCTTAGAAAAAGTTATATCAAGTGAAAATTTGCCTTTAGAATTTTTATTAAATGTTTTAAAAAGTATAGAAAAATTTAATTCTTTTATAGATTCTAATTCTACTTTATATGATGGAATATTAAAGGGGGTTTTATTTTATAGAGGATTTAAGCTTAGTGAAATTATTTTGCAAAAAATAAAAGAGGAAGAGAAATATTTATTTTTAGTAATTAAAGCTTATAAAGATTGGCTACTTTTATTTATAGAAAAATTAAATATTAGAAAACAAAGTTTAGAAAAATTATTTCTATAAAAGTATAAATTTTTAAAAAAAAGTAACGATATAGCATTTAACAAGTTCATGGATGAGCTTGAATTTATTTAAAAGGATTTAAAATGGGATTTCGTATTAACACAAATGTCGCAGCATTAAATGCAAAGGCAAACTCAGATCTAAATGCTAAAAGTTTAGATAGTTCATTAGCAAGACTTAGTTCAGGTCTTAGGATTAACTCTGCAGCGGATGATGCTTCAGGGATGGCGATAGCAGATAGTTTAAGATCTCAAGCCAATACTTTAGGTCAAGCTATCTCAAATGGTAATGATGCTTTAGGTATCTTACAAACTGCTGATAAGGCTATGGATGAGCAACTTAAAATCTTAGATACTATCAAGACTAAAGCTACTCAAGCAGCTCAAGATGGTCAAAGTACAAAAACAAGAACCATGCTTCAAGCAGATAT
>NZ_MJXL01000063.1:0-1627 GCF_001762785.1 Campylobacter sp. BCW_6463 | reverse complement strand
TGTTCTTTTTGATACACTTTATCATCTTTAAAGGCTTCAAAACTTTTTTCCCATAAAACCTTTCTTTGCTCTATATATTCTTGATCTTTACACATATTAATCCTTTTTATTTATCAGGTTTAAAACCACTATCTAAAATTATTTTTGTCATTGCACCTTTAAGTTTATCAAAACGATTTAAAGCTTGCATATTACTAACTCTATTATCATCTTTTTTATAAAACACTTTAAAAACTTCATCACTTTGTTTGTGTTTTACCATATCATCTAAAGTAGGACTATCTATGAATTCATATTCTTTGGTAAAATCTTCATTTAAAACATCGAATAAATCTTGTTTATAAGCATTTGATGAATGGGGATCGCAAGAATGAACATCAATAATATAATCTTGTATATTTTTTTGCATAGCAAATCCTTTAAAAAATAGTATAAATTTTTATTTTTAGAATGACTTAAAATCTTTTTTAATTTTTATAAATATTAAGGATATTATTTTTTTATATTATGTTGATGATCTTTTTTATCAAAGTCATAAAATGTAACAAATATGGCTACGGCTATTGCAAAAGCTAAAATAATATATTGTCCTAATGAATGAGATAAATCCATATTGTTTACTTTGTAATATGTTATTTTAACATATAAATTATAACAAAAAAGAAAAAAAATAAAATGAAAATAATAAGAAATTGATTTTTTATTATTTATTATGATAATCTTATTTGAGTACTTTTAAAAAGCTTAGAGTATAAAGTGTTGTGATGTAGCTTTTAAAAAGAAGAATAAAAACAAAGAAGCAGAAAACGCCCTTATAAAAATTATTAATTATATTCACTAACCATAGATGTAATAAAAAATATTGAGTAAAATATAATCAAAACAAATTTCTATTTATTTTTATAAAAACTGCATTTTTAAATTTGCTATGTTATAATTAAAAAAAGGTTGTATAAATATGAAAAATTATTATATTTCAGAAGGTGTAAAAGCTTTATTTTCTATCTATTTTAAAGATCAAACTGAAGAAAATTTCATTAAAGCTCTTAACGAATTTGCTAAAGAAAGCCAAATAAATTCTCAAGAAATAAAAGACAAATCTTTTAGAGAATTTAAAGAAGCCATTTCTAAATTACCAACTATAGATCTTTTGAATACTAGATTTGATAAGCTTGAATATTCAATAGGTGCTAAACTTGATAAGCTTGAAGATTCAGTTGATAAGCTTGAATATTTAATAGGTGCTAAACTTGATAAGCCTGAAGATTCAGTATGTGCTAAACTTGATAAGCTTGAAAACAAACTAGATAGTTTTAAAAGAGAAGTTAGAACATATGTAATTATTCTTGCTGCTTTAATGTTTATTTTACAGCCTACAATTTTTGATTTAATTTTGTCTATCTTTAAATCATTTCTAAGACAATAAGGTTTTTAACTTTTACTTTCGTTAGTGTCTTTATCATTGATATAATGAGCTACTAAAACCAATGTGCCAAAAATAAGAGTGATAGCACCAATTAAAATAGCTATATTATAACCATCCATTTTTTCTCCTTTTTTCAAAAAAAGTTCAATCTTTAAGAAAGATTGATGATAATGCAACTACCGTTAAAATTAGCAAACTTTC